>PMOK01000022.1 GCA_003162425.1 Bryobacterales bacterium
AGAGCGTTGAGCGCCGAACGCTGTTTGCCGGCTTCGGATCGATCCCGAGTGTGGCAGCCGTTTGCGGACTGGTTTGCTCATCTGAACCCGAAGGCTGCGGCCAAAGTAGCCACAGCTCTGACCAGGCGCAACCCAAAGCATCAGTCTTGACAAAATGTCACATTAGATATAGTCTTAAGTATTGATGGACGCCGAGGCGATTAAACGGTCCTTGGGGGGCAGCGGGTTGCGGTGCACTCCGCAGCGCTACGCCGTGATGGCATGCTTGATGAAACACAACAGGCATCCAACGGCTGCGGAAATCTTCGAAGCCGTGAATCGCGTGGATCCGCGCTCTTCAAGGGCCACGATTTATAAAAATCTGGTTGACTTGGTGCAGGCAGGTCTGGTGCGTGAAGTGGCCGTCGAGGGCCGCGCCGCGCGATTCGATGCGAAAGGCATGCGGCATCACCACTTCATCTGCGACCGCTGCGGCAATGTTGAGGACATTGAGTGGTACGACGTGCCCAAACCTACCTCGGGCTCGCTCGGTAAGCGGATTCTTCGCGAATGCGAACTCATTTTCCGGGGGTTCTGCGCGAAGTGCGCTCCGCGGCACGCCAAGATGAGTTGATAGCTCGTCACAGTTTTTTAACCAATTCGAAGGAAGAGGAACATGAAGCAAGAAGAACATACGGAGAAACAATTCGAAGTCGCAGTGGGGGAGCCAATCCCCGATAATCAGGACTCGTCAACCGAAAGTAAGTGCCCCTTCTCGGCCGGCGCTCGCAAACACGCAATGACTGGGACCTGGACAAATGCAGACTGGTGGCCCAATCAACTGAACCTGAAGATCTTGCACCAACGCTCTCCGCTGTCCGACCCCATGGGCGAGGCGTTCAATTACGCCGTGGAGTTTAAGAGCCTTGATTTGAATGCCGTGATCAAGGACCTGCATGCCTTGATGACGACGTCGCAGGAGTGGTGGCCCGCGGACTACGGCCACTATGGGCCGTTGTTCATCCGTATGGCGTGGCATAGCGCGGGCACCTACCGTATCGCTGATGGCCGAGGCGGCGCGGGCTCCGGATCACAGCGATTTGCGCCTCTCAACAGCTGGCCGGATAATGTGAGCCTTGACAAAGCGCGCCGGCTGCTCTGGCCGATTAAGCAAAAGTACGGCCGGAAACTCTCCTGGGCCGACCTGATTATCCTTACCGGTAACATTGCACTGGAGTCGATGGGATTCAAGACCTTCGGTTTCGGCGGTGGACGCGAGGACATTTGGGAGCCCGAAGAGGACATTTTCTGGGGGCCGGAGGGCAAGTGGCTGGGAGACGAGCGCTACCGCGGTGACCGCCAGCTCGATAATCCTCTCGGCGCTGTTCAAATGGGCCTTATCTACGTGAATCCGGAAGGGCCCAACAGCAATCCGGATCCGCTCGCCGCGGCCAGGGACATCCGAGAGACCTTCGCTCGAATGGCGATGAATGACGAAGAAACAGTTGCCCTCATTGCCGGCGGACACACTTTCGGCAAAGCCCACGGGGCTGCCGAACCGAGCACGTATATGGGTCCCGAACCCGAGGGTGCGACTGTCGAAGATCAAGGCCTGGGCTGGATAAATACCTTTGGCAGCGGCAAAGGCGTCCACGCGATCACCAGCGGGTTGGAAGGCGCATGGACCACCAACCCGGTGAAGTGGGACAACAACTACTTCGACAACCTGTTGGGCTATGAATGGGAACTCACGAAGAGCCCCGCCGGTGCTCACCAATGGACTCCAAAGAACGGATCTGCAGCGGGCACTGTGCCGGATGCCCACGATCCGTCGAAAAAGCACGCCCCGATTATGTTCACCACGGACCTCTCGCTGAAGTTGGACCCGACCTATGCGAAGATTTCGAAGCGTTTCCACGAGAACCCGCAGGAATTCGCAGACGCGTTCGCCAAGGCTTGGTTCAAGCTCACGCATCGTGACATGGGCCCGATCTCGCGGTACCTTGGCCCGCTCGTGCCTAAGGAGCCGCTCCTGTGGCAGGACCCCATTCCTGCGGTGGATCATGAATTGATCGGGGAGCAAGAAATTGCTGCTCTGAAGGCCAAGATCCTCGCATCTGGACTTTCCATCTCCCAGCTGGTTACGACAGCCTGGTCGTCGGCCGCAACATTCCGCGGCAGTGACAAGCGCGGCGGGGCTAACGGGGCGCGCATTCGCCTGGCTCCGCAAAAGTATTGGGAAGTCAACCAGTCGGCCGAGGTGGCGAAGGTTCTTCAGACGCTGGAGGCGATCCAGAAGGATTTCAACGGAAAGCAGGTCTCGCTTGCTGACCTGATTGTTCTGGGCGGCTGCGCAGCCGTCGAAGCCGCGGCGAAAAAGGCCGGCTACGACGTGAAGGTGCCTTTCTCCTCGGGGCGCACGGACGCTTCACAGGAGCAGACCGATGTGAATTCGTTCGCCGTGCTGGAGCCGGCCGCGGATGGGTTCCGCAACTATCTCCGGAAGGGACACGAGGGATCGGCGGCTGAGCTGCTGGTGGATCGGGCGCAGTTGCTGACGCTGACCGCTCCCGAGATGACGGTTCTGGTTGGTGGAATGCGCGCCCTGAATGCAAACTTCGGGCAGTCCAAACACGGTGTTTTCACCAAGCGGGCCGAGACGTTGACGAATGATTTCTTCGTCAACCTGCTC
>PMOK01000243.1 GCA_003162425.1 Bryobacterales bacterium
GTGCTGCTGCGGCCTTTGGCGTATGGCGATCCCGGCCGGCTAGTAGTGATTCTCCACGAAGGGCAGTGGCCGGTTTCACCAGACGACTATCTGGATTGGCGCAGGCAATCGCGATCCTTTCAGCAGATGGGAGCGGCCCAGGTCTGGAGCGCGGCCCTGACCGGCCGTGACAATGCCGAGGAATTGCCCGGAATGCAGGTGAGCCCGAACATGTTCTCCATTCTGGGAGTTCCGCCGCTCCGAGGACGCACGTTTGAAGCAGGTGACGATCAACCGGCGCGCGGTCACGTTGCCGTCTTGAGTTATCAGTTGTGGCAGCGGCGCTTCGGCGCTGACCCGAAGATTGTCGGGCGCGAGATCAAGCTGAATGGCGAAAGCTACACCGTGAACGGCGTTATGCCGGAATCGTTCCACTTCGCTCCGTTCTGGGCCACCAACGTGGACGTGTGGGTTCCGCTGCTGTTAGACAAGCGCTTGAACGACCGTGGAGGCCGCTCCTTGCGGATCTTCGCCCGGCTGCGCGATGGCGTGCCCCTTCAGCAGGCCCAAGCCGATATCGACGTAATCTGCCGCCGCTTGGCCCAGCAGTATCCGGCGACCAACACTGACATGACAGCCCAGGTAACCCCGCTCCAGGAAAAAGTGGTGGCCAATATTCGCCCCACGCTTCTCGTGCTGCTAGGCACGGTTGGATTTGTGCTTCTGATCGCCTGCAGCAACGTGGCGAATCTGATGCTGGTGCGCGCCAACGGCAAGAAGAAGGAGACGGCCGTGCGGCTGGCCCTCGGTTCCAGCCGGTGGCGCGTCATCCGGCAATCGTTAGTGGAGAGCCTGCTGCTTTCGGTGGCGGGAGCGGCAGTGGCTACCGTCATTGCAAGCTGGGGAATCGCCGGATTGCTCGCCTCGCTGCCGGCCGAGAGCTTGCCAAGGCTCGATGAAGTGGGCATCGACAAGATCGTACTTGCCTTCACGGCGCTGATTGCGCTCCTCACGGGAGTGGTCTGCGGTCTTGCGCCTGCGCTGCGCGCATTCCGGACCGATTTGCAGGAATCGCTCAAGAGCGGCGGAAGAGGATCCACTGCGGGCCGATCCGAGCATCGCACCCGCGCGCTGCTGGTAATCTCCGAAGTAGCTCTCGCCCTGGTGCTGTTAGTCGGCGCCGGCTTGATGCTGCGAACCTTTCAGCAGCTCCAAGCGGTAGATCCCGGATTTGACCCGCATCATCTTCTTACCCTCGAAGTGGCCGCCGGCGGAAAGGCCTACCGCACCGGACCCAGCCGTATCCGGTTCTTTGAGCAATTGAGGCCGCGTTTGGAGGCGCTGCCGGGCGTTGAGTCGGTCAGCCTGATCAATCATCTCCCGATCAGCGGCGACATCTGGACGCTCGGAATCATTATTTACGGACGTCCCGACCCGCCGCCGGGTCAGCAGCCCACCGCGGCATATCGAGTTGTGCAGCCGGGCTATTTCGCAACCATGAAGATTCCTATGCTGCAAGGACGGGATTTCGATAATCACGACATTCGAGACACGACGCCTGTGGCCATCGTGAACGAGGTGCTGGCGAAACGCCATTGGCCCGGTGAGAACGCGATCGGACAACGCCTGCGTCTGGGGGCTAATTGGATGACCATTGTAGGCATTATCAAGAATGTCAAGCAAACGGATTGGACGGAAAATCCGGACGACGAGATCTACCTTCCCTACGCGCAGAGCGATGCTGGTTTTTCGTTCATGACGGTTGTGATGCGCGCCCACGGAGACCCTCTCGCGCTCCGAAAGCCAGTGGAGGAACAGGTTCGTTCACTTGACAAAGATGTTCCGATTGCCCATGTGCAGAGCATGGAGCAAGTGATCGCAGATAAGCTATGGCGCGGACGCCTGGCCATGACGCTGCTCGGTCTCTTCGCCGCGGTCGCGGTATCGCTAGCTGCGCTGGGCATCTATGGCGCCATTTCCTATTCCGTCTCCCAGCGGACCGGCGAGATCGGAATTCGAATGGCGCTGGGGGCGCGCAGCGGTGATGTATTGCGCATGATCTTGCTGCAAGGCCTGACAGTAGTCGGGATCGGAATTACGGTGGGCCTGTTCGGTGCGTGGATGTTGACGCGAACTCTCGGAAGCTTGCTGTTCGGTGTGACAGCGCGCGATCCAGTGACGTTCATTGCCGTGCCAATAATATTGATCGCGCTCAGCGTGGTGGCGTGCTGCTTGCCGGCACTGCGCGCATCCAAAGTGGACCCGGTCACCGCACTAAAAATCTGGTGATCGCGAAGTCACTCGTATATCAATGATTCCATCGGGTCGGCGTTTGCGGCCCGTTGTGCGGGGATGTAGCATGCTACCAACGCGACCACGGCCAACAGGACCGAGACGCCCGCTATCGTAGCTGCATCGAACGGCGCCACTCCGAATAACAAGCTCGCGATTAACCGTGCAAGTATTGCTGCCCCAACTAAACCGAGGCAAATTCCCATGCTGAGCAGTTTTACTGCTTGTCCCAAAACGAGCCGAAGCACAGCGCCGCGGCTTGCCCCAACTGCCATGCGTATGCCGAATTCCCGTATCCGCTGAGTCACCAAATAACTCATGACTCCATACAGACCGATGGAAGCGACAAAGAGGGCCAGAAGCGCGAACATTGCGAGCAAGGCTGCTCTGAAACGCGATTGCCCCACGGAACCCGAAACAATCTGCTGCATGGTTTCGATCTGATCCAGCGGCACGTTGGCATCCACTTCGGAAACAGCCTTTCGCAGAGCGCTGGTCACGCTCGCCGGATCGATGGAAGTGCTCAACACGATGGTGGGCCGAGCCTCCACATTGGGAACCTGCCCATAGGGAACGTACATTTCAGGTGCGGGTTTCTTACCCAGGGCCTCATGATGTACGTCGCCGGCGACGCCGATTACCGTTCGCCACTCGCCGCCGCTAAACCGCGATCGCTGCCCGACCGGATTCTGGCGGTTGTCAATAGGACTACGTTGCGAGCCTGGTTTGGAGTAGAATGTCGAGAAAGTCTCGTGGATCTGTTTCGAATTGCACTTGCTAATCTCAGGTTCCCGGCCACAGCCGAGGAATCGATCACGCTGGCCGTTCAGGCCATCCATCAAGCAGCCAAGCAAGGAGCGCGGATCATCTGCTTTCCGGAATGCTTCGTTCCAGGCTATCGGGCAATGGGCAAGTCCGTGGCGCCTTCCGATGCCGAGTTTTTGGAACGTGCGTGGTCCGTCATCGCCGAAGCGGCAGGGAAAGCAAACATCACAGTGGTTCTCGGAACGGAACGCTTGGTTGACGGCGGACTCGTAATCACAGCGCTGGTCATAAACCAGGACGGATCCATCGCGGGGTTTCAGGACAAGGTGCAGATCGACATCTCAGAAGAGGCCACCTATACTCCCGGCTCCGGCCGTCGCGTCTTCGAAGCTGGCCCCGTGACTTTTGGTGTCGCGATCTGCCACGAAGCCTGGCGGTATCCGGAGACCGTACGCTGGGCCGCGCGGCGTGGAGCGCACATTGTGTTTCACCCGCAATTCGCCGAAGCGGAGCCCGGTTCGTACCGGCCAACTACGTTCGCCGATCCGGCGAATACGTTTCACGAGAAGGCGGTGCTGTGCCGCGCCGCCGAGAATACGTGCTATTTCGCAACCGTTAATTGCGCGAGTCCAGGCTCTCCCACCACCTCGGCCGTGGTCCGTCCGGATGGGACGCTGCTCAGCTACCAACCTTACGGTGAGGAAGGATTGCTGATCGCCGACCTCGACATCAGCACCGCGACTGGCTTCCTGGCTGCACGGTGCAAGTATGCCCCGTGATCGGCGCAGGCACCGACTCCCTCACGGTCGCGGTTCGGTAACACATCTTTCCGAACCGCGGGCGTAAGCGACCGGTTGTTGCTATTTTTCAGAGCGACTCAGGTGCGTAGAGAGCAGAATTGCGCTTTTGGATTAAGATGGACCCATGAGGCACGCGGTCGCCGGATATTTTTGCACCCTGGTCCTCATGGCCGGCCTTTGTTCAGGACAGACTCAACAACCCACGGCCAGCGCCCCGCATTCTATTGAGATCAAGCTTCCGGATGGAGTGAGGTCCGAAAGCTTCTTCGTCCGCTATGCACTGGCGGGCGAGGATTTCGGCGATTGGGTTCATCCACGTCCCGGCGTTTCCTCGTATTTCATCAGCACGGCTCACAAGGGCCGTCCGGCCACTCGAATCAAGGCGATCCTGTATGCTCCGGGTTGCGCCATCCAAACGCTGGATGTTCCGGTCTCGCTCTCGAACAACCAACAATATTCGTTCGTTTGCCGGCCGATCGCGAGTGTGAGGATTGCGGGCTCACTGACTCGAATGGATCTTCTCGATGGTCACGAGGTCAGAATACAGGCGAGTTACGTCGCGCGGTGGGCGCAGCCGTTCTTGGGAGTGGACAATAGTTTTGTTACTGGCATCCCAGTCGGAGATGTGGCGTATCTTTCAGCAGACGGCCATTTCCGCTTGACGGTCCCAGATTTTTCGCAAGATGCGTTGACTGCGGCAGCGGATCACCCCGGTGAGCTGCAGATCTGGGCCAGAGACAAAACGAGTAATATTATTGTTGCCCAACTGATTCCCTCGGGCTCCCAGGTTGTGAAGGCTCGCATGGGCGGCTTGCAAATACGAAGCGAGTACCCTTCCGAAATAGTCTTTATGCCGTGTCCTGAAAACGTGCATCGGGTGCGCGATGTATTCGGATTCGCGTTCCGTAGCGATACGAGCGAGACGTGCGAGCGTTAGGCCCGCGCCTCTACATGTTGTAGAAGAACTCTTCGTATACGATCTTGCCGTCGACCACTTTATAGACGGCCACCTCTTCCATTGTGAATCGTCTGCTTTGCGGTTTGAAGGTGACGTCCAGTTTGAAAAC
>PMOK01000081.1:0-21522 GCA_003162425.1 Bryobacterales bacterium
TACACACCCGGTGCTAACGATGGTCTGCCCACGCCATCGGCGTAGTAGCGCTGGCATTCCCTTTCGCAAAATTCATCGAAGCCTGCCTGTTTCAGCATCCCTTCCAATTTCCGATAGAACGGATGTCCGGGTGCTTCGGCCACTTCGGAGCGGTACCAAAACTCTTCTTGCCGCTCCCGCCCCTTCTTCGTGCCCATCGCCATAACCGATTTTACGCCGAAACATTTCCAAAACGAAATGATTTTAGACACAGGCTGCTAGCTCCTGCTTACGATGGCACGTGCGCCGACTCGTCTTACAACTCGCCACCCGTCTTGCCACCGTTTGACAAATATTGCAGACCCTCACAGTCGAAAGCCCGCACTGGAAACCCACGAAAGATCAAGTTTGTGGTCAGATGCCCGCCCCTCGTGCGGAAGCTTATCAGGTTCTGACTCTCGATCTCGCCTAGCCCCGCCGTCGACAGAAGTATCCGCTCTCAATCCTCGATCATGAATTTCACTTGCACGCGTTTCCCTAAGGTCTCTCCCCCGGGGACCCAGACCTTTGGCAACGAGAAGTCACACCAGTCGAAATGTTGACCAGGCTGGCCCGGGAAGTGCCAGAAAATCAGGCGCTACCAGGTGACGCGCAGTGGCGCCAGAGTTGCTCTCGTTACCATTGACATGAGCACTTCCATGGCAAAAAACTTCAGGGAACACCAACGACGCAAACGAAGAGGTGTCCAACGTATTCTTTTCTTGAGCACGGTACTCCTCGGCCGCGCCATGGCTCAGCAAACCACGCCTCCTTCTACCGAGCCGTTCCAACCCGACACGCCTGGCGAATCGCATGCGTCCACTGACCTACGGGTGACCGGGCCCAATCCAGACGGTTGGCTATTCCCCATCACCCAACTAGACCAATTGCTCCCTCACTGGATCCAATTCGGTGGACAATTTCGCGACCGTGTTGAAAACCAGGACGGACTCGGCTACGCCCCAGTCAACGACACATATAATTTGACTCAACTCCGCATCGGCGTCTACATTCAACCCACCAACTGGCTGGAGATCGTTGGGGTGACGCAGGATTCGCGGGTCTTTTTCAATCACCACGTAGCGACTGCGCCTCCCTACCAGAACATTTGGGACGTTCGCGAGGCTTACGTCAGGGTTGGCAGTTCGACTGAAGGATGGATCGACCTGGTGGCAGGACGCCAGATGTTCAGCTTTGGCGACGAGCGCGTCATCGGGCCTTCCGACTGGCTGAACATGGGGCGAACATTCGATACCGTGCGCGTCGATCTCCACCACCCGGGTGTTGAAGTCAGCATCTTCGCGGCATCGGTGATTAACGCCATCGACGGCCAGATCGACCACCACATTGAAGGCAACAATATCTATGGAATCTACAGCAGCTTCACGCATCTTCTCCGTCACACGACGATCGAGCCTTATCTGTTGTGGCGAGTTGCTCCCAGCATGACGTCCCTGCCCGAAACCGAGGGCCGCGGGAATCTGAGCGAGGTGACGGGAGGAGCTCGTGTGGCCGGCACGCTATTCAACAATTTCGACTATGATGTCGAAATGAACAAGCAAACCGGATCGCTGGGCCCCTATACCATCGACGCTTGGGCTGGGCACTGGAACGCGGGCTACACCTTCCAGGAAGCGCGCATTTATCCGCGGGTGTTCGCCGAGTACAACTACGCCTCCGGCAACAAGAACCCAAACGGCACCACTTGGGGCACGCATGACCAGATCTATCCCTCCTCTCACGACAAGGTGGACTTCGCTGATCAATTTGGCTGGAGGAACATCAAGGACGTCCGCGCGGGGGTTGACGAAAAAGTTGCAAAAAAGTGGACGCTGACTGAAATGGTTGACGATTTTTGGTTGGCGACAAGAAACGATGCGGTCTATGCATCGAGTGGCGCTATCTCCATAGCCGCGCACCCGGGAGCTACCAGTGGCCACCTCGGAACGGAACTTGACTTGATCGCGGAGTATAAGCAGAACCGGCATGTAGACTATGGCTTCGGTTTTTGTCATTTGTTTACCGGTCAGTATTTGAATGAAGCTACGCATGGCAAAGACTACAATTACCCGTTTGCCTACGTAACTTATGTTTTTTGATGGATTTCGGAAAGAGGGCGGCATGGCGCTCCTGCGACTCGCTCGAATTGAGAGGAGACACGATGGCTGACATTGAGAATGATTATGCGAAGGTAAGTAGACGAGACGTTTTTGGACTAGGGTCCGCAGCGCTCGCAGCTGCCACGCTGACTATGGTGGGCGAGAGAGCGGCGAACGCGCAGCAGTCGGCTAGCCACACTGCGCCGAACGAGTTCAATCCCGGCCAGGTGAACGGGCCTTTGGCGGCGGAAAATCCGGATTCCGAATGGTCTCCGTCCACCGATAGCGGCACCGTAAAACCGTTCAAGTATTCATTCGCGCTAGCACGTAAACGAGTCGAGAGCGGTGGGTGGACACGCCAGGTCACGGCGCGTGAATTGCCGATCTCGACAACCATGGCAGGCGTGGAAATGCGGCTTACGGCGGGCGGTGTCCGTGAACTCCATTGGCACGTGGAAGCGGAATGGGCCATCATGCTCTACGGAAGCGCGCGCATTACTGCGGTAGATCAAGAAGGCAGGAGTTTTGTCAACGATGTAAATAAGGGCGACTTGTGGTTGTTTCCCCCCGGAGTGCCTCATTCTATTCAGGGCCTGGGTCCGGATGGTTGCAAGTTCCTTCTCGTGTTTGACGACGGGAACTTTGACGAGTTTCATACTTTCCTGATCACGGACTGGCTGGCACATACACCGAAGGAAGTCCTAGCAAAGAACCTCGATGTTCCGCCATCGACCTTCGATAAGGTTCCAAAGAGAGAGCTGTTTATCTTTCAAACGGGCCTGCCGGGGGATTTAAAAGCGGAACAGGCGCAGGGAGCGCTGGGCACTGGGAGCGTACCAAAAAGTTATGACTTCAAAGCGAGTACAATGAAGCCAACGAAGGTCACGCGCGGCGGCGAAGTGAAGATCATCGATTCAAAGATCTTTCCCGTGACTCCGATTTCCGCGGCGATTGTTACTCTGAAGCCGGGCGGCCTGCGCGAATTGCACTGGCATCCAAATGCGGATGAGTGGCAATACTACATCACGGGCAAGGGCCGCATGACAGTTTTCGCTGCGGGTTCCACGGCCCGAACGATGGATTTCGAAGAGGGAGATGTAGGATACATCCCGATTTCCAACCCTCATTACATTGAAAATATGGGAGATTCTGATCTAGTCTTTATCGAGATGTTTAGGACTAGCGAATACCAGGACATCTCGTTGGCGGAGTGGATGGCGCACACGCCGCACTTGCTGATGAATCAGCATCTGGACGTGGGAATGTCGGTGCTCGATAATATCCCGACGGGCGAAGTAGTCATCAGGCCGGTCTAGAGCAGCGCCGGGCACTACGCAATGTGGACTGTGCCACTCAAGTATCATAGACACGAGATGCGCTGATTGTAGCTGTGCGCTCTCGATCGGCGGTTGAGCAGTCATATGGCTCCTTAAGTGCCTCCTGGACGTCGTCTAGTGGCGATATTTCGACTCACTGAGCTGGGGACCTCGAAACAAGTCGCTCTCAGTCAGAGTCAAGGAATTGGCGGCTCAATTGCACGAATTGAAGTGATGACCGGAGCGCACGATGCCGAATACTAGTAACGCGATTCCTCTGCGACAATTTGGCCGCCACAACGTCAAGATCTCGGCGATAGGGTTCGGTGGACATCATCTCGGCGATGCACCGGACGAGAGCACCGCGGTACGCCTGGTGCGGCAGGCCGTGGATGGCGGCATTACATTCTTCGACAATTGCTGGGAGTATCACCGTGGCAAGGCCGAAGCCTGGATGGGCGCCGGTTTAAAGGGAGTGCGCGATCGCGTGTTCCTGATGACCAAGGTCTGTACGCATGGGCGCGACAAGGCGCTGGCGTTGCGCATGCTCGACGAATCGCTGCATCGGCTGCGAACCGATCATCTGGACCTTTGGCAGATCCACGGCGTTGGCTTCGAAAACGATCCCGACTTGTTCATCCGGAAGAATGGCGCCGCGGAGGCGCTGGAGCAGGCGAAGAAAGAAGGCAAGGTGCGGTTTGTCGGCTTCACGGGACACAAGGATCCATCCATTCACCTGAAGATGCTGGCCACAGGCTTTCCGTTTGATTCCGTGCAGATGCCGCTGAACGCGTTTGACGCGAGCTTCCATAGCTTTGAGCAACAGGTACTGCCCGAGTTGAACCGCCGGGGAATCGCAGCGCTCGGGATGAAGCCCATTTGCGGTCATGGGGCGCCGGTGCAAAAGGGCGTGCTCACCGGCGAAGAAGCCCTACGATACGCGATGAGTCTGCCGGTGACTACTACGATTACCGGAATTGATAAGCCGGAGGTTCTCCAGCAGGCGCTCAAAGTAGCGCAGGGTTTCGAGCCGCTGCAACCATCGGCGATGCAGTCGCTGCGCGACCGTTGCCGGCAGTATGCGGCTGACGGCCGATTCGAACTTTACAAACTGTCGCTCCAATTCGACAACCCCGAGGCGCGCCTCGCTCATGGCTTTCCGCTCGACATGCAGCAGGTTGAGGTGCGCGAGATGCTCAAAATGACAGACAACAGCGGGCATCCGTTCCCGCCGACGAAGTAATATGCCGCATGGATTTGATGTGACCAGAAGAACCTTTGTGGAGGCGTTTATGTTGGGAACCGCAGGCCTCGCAGCTCAAGGCCAATCCGGGGCGGAAATACCCAAGCGGCCGCTGGGGCGCACGGGTCTCGAAGTTTCGGCCTTGGGAATTGGCGGATACCACCTCGGCTCGGTGGACAGCGACACGGAAGCCACTCAAATTGTCAACGAAGCGTTGGATGCCGGCGTGAACTTCTTCGACAATGCCTGGGAATACCATAGTGGCCTAAGCGAGGAGCGGCTGGGCCGCGCGCTCAAGGGCAAGCGAGACCGCGCTGTCGTGATGACCAAGGTGTGTACGCATGGGCGCGATAAAAATGTCGCCATGCGCCAGCTGGAGGAATCGCTGACGCGCCTGCAGACCGATCACCTGGACGTGTGGCAGATACACGAGGTGATCTACGAAAACGATCCTGAACTTATCTTTGCTCCAAACGGCGCGGCGGAGGCTCTGCTCGAAGCCAAGCAACAGGGCAAGGTGCGGTTTCTCGGGTTCACCGGACATAAAGACCCGTCTATTCATTTGAAGATGCTTTCCCACAGCTTCCCTTTCGACACTGTGCAGATGCCTCTCAATTGCCTGGACGCGACTTTCCGCAGCTTCGAGACCAAGGTGCTTCCAGAGGTGAACCGGCGAGGCATCGCGGCTCTGGGCATGAAAAGCCTGGGAGGCAGCGGGGAACTGGTGCGCGAGGGAGCGGTTGTTGTCACCATGGGACTGCGCTATGCCATGAGCCTGCCGGTCGCTGTGACTATTAGCGGCATCGATTCCATCGAGGTGTTGCATCAGAATCTCGAGGTCGCGCGCGGTTTTCAACCCTTGAGTGCTGCCGAGATGCAGTCCATCCGCGCCGCGTGCCGATTGGATGCCTCAGACGGTCATCTGGAGTTGTTCAAGACAACCAAGAAATATGACGGAGACCTGGGACGTGAGATGCACGGGTTTCCATCGAGCGCGGAACTTCCCGTTTAGCGCGAACAGAGCCGGGGAATTCTATGATCAACGTAAAGCGGCTGGGTTACGCATTGTTGATTGGGATCGTCACCATGACGGCGCAAACGCACGACACGACGAGCGAATATGTCTCGCCGTCCGAAGCCGTTCCCAGGGGCAAAGCTCCGAAGATGCAAGTCGAATTGCTTAACCCGGGAGAACCGACGAAGCAATATGCGGTTATCTTCTACCAGGGAGACGAAGCTTTTTCCGGACTACTGGAGTTTGCGGACAAGTATCACGTTACGAGTGTGCATTTCACCGCGATTGGAGCGCTGAATCGTGCGACGTTGGGATGGTTCGATCCCCAGCGCAAAATGTACAAGAAGATTCCCATCAACGGCCAGCACGAAGTGATTGGGATGAGTGGCGATATCGCGCTCTATCAAGGAAAGCCCGTAGTGCATACGCACATGGTGGTGGGGAGTCCGGACGGAACAACGCGTGCCGGCCACGTTCTTGATGCGTACGTATCTCCGACGCTGGAAGTAATGGTCATCGTCGATCCGATAGCGATGAAGAAGCGGTTCGATCCCGAAACAGATCTGACGTTGATTGATCCAGGGCTAAAGTAGCAGGAACGTCCGGCTATTTCTCGGGCGGCGAGTATCCGTCGGTGAGGGTCTTGAGAAATGCCACCAACATGTCTTCCTCTTGGCCGGTCAGTTTCAAATCGCCGAGTTGTTTTCGATTGATGGTCTGCGGATTCTCGGGCGCCGGCCAGCACGTGACCTTCTCGCCAGGATCTCCCGGTTTGCACCTGGGCAGCGTATCGCGGGTGTTATAAAAATGGACAACATCCTTCAGCGACTTAAGATATCCATTGTGCATGTAGGCTTTCACGAAGTTGACACGCGGGCGCTTGTCCACGTTCCGCAGGGTGGGGGTTTTGTACTTTCCGAAATAAGACTTGGCCATGGCCGCCCACTCGTGATTGGGATTCTGCGGGCTGGCCAGGAAGCCACCTACGCCTGAATCGAGGAATTTAAGACCGTCCGGATTGGCCGTGTAGCCGAGTTGGTCTGGCGTGTTCTCTTTGTAAAAAGGGAGAGCCGGGTTCGGCGGCAGGCCCAGGTTGGAGGCAGTAAAGTCCGTAAATAGCGGCTCCTCACCCGGGCCTCCGTCTCGATGGCATTCGTTGCAGTGCGTGGTTTTGCTCCGGAACAGTTCGTAGCCCGCCTTTTCCTCGGGCGTGAATTGGGCCTTCCCAGCCATTACATAGTCATATTTGGAAGAGAACGGGTTCACTTCAGTCGAACCCTCGAACGCCGCGATCGCTTCCGCGATTCGATCAAAAGTAGTTTGCGCGATTCCCCGGTCGACGGCTCCCAGATGAAGCGGCAACGGGTCAACATCCGGCGGCGGGCCCGGACGATCGCACACCTGCTTTGCATTGGCCGGCCACTGAACCGCGAATGCCTGCGCGCCCCAAAGGCTTTCCGCCATGGAACGGTAAGGCCGTTGGGACATTCGATAGACCATGCATGCCGGGTCGATCAAGCCCATCTCGGCGGGGGTCAGCGGAGGACCTTGTGCTTGCTCGGCGAGCGCGCTGTCCAGGCGCAACCCAGTGGCGCGCATGTCCCAAAACTGGCCACCGACAAAATCACCTTGTTCAAGATTGTAATGAAGGACGGGTGAGTAACTCGCATAAGTATGAGATTGAGGCCTTCGTCCACTGAAGCGTGTTCGAACGGAGCCGGGGTAGGCCACGGTGGTCTGGTTGAGAACACTGACCGGTCCGCTGAAACCGGTCTCCGGCATATGGCAGAAGCTACAGGCCTCGTTCCTATTCACTGAAAGGTCTTTGTCGTAGAAGATGATTTTACCGAGGAGCGTGATTTGCTGAAAGCGGTCCAACGCGGCCCATCGCGCTCGATCGAGTGATTCGGCCTCAATGTGGTCGATCTCCATTTCGACAGACTTGATTTCCTTCCGCGCTGTGGCCGGAATCGGATCCCAACCAGTCGGGCTGTCTGCCTCACCGGAACGAAGAGCCGTTGCAGCCGCGAGCAACCCGATCGCAGTTGTTCCCGCCACCCAGGCGTAATGCGTTTTCAAGGTTTGCTCCTCGCTGAGGGCGTAGCAGGATATGCATAACCGAGAGCGACATTATCGAATATCCATCGCATTTGTTGACTCGGGTCTGGAGGAAGAACGCCAAAAGGCGAGAATCCCGCGATTAAAGCGCACGCGTGGAGCGAACCGTCACCTTGGTCGATTCCAAGAATCAAGACCGTGTCGCCCCGCTGCAGATCGGCCACAGACATTCGATAGAGGCGGCGAGCTTTGCCGGTAGAAGCGCCTGCCGCCCGCCCGATCGCATAGAATTCCCCAAAGGCGATGTGAACCGTTCTCATATTTCCTGAGAGGACTAAGCGAACGTGTAACAGATCATCTGAGGGGTCCGTTGGTTCTATGGTTGCCGCGAAACTACGGACGCCCCCCGAGACGATGAGGTTTGCGACGAAACTCTGACCTGCTGCACGTTTCGTGCCGCGAACGTAGAGTGTGTCTCCGGAGGAGATCCGATCCAAAGAGCCGGCAACGGCGTCGCTCAAACTGGCAGCGTTGCGCGGAAAAATCCAATAAGCAGCATTTGGACTCACGTTGACGGAAACGCTGATCTCCTTGTTGCCAGTAGAGACCGCAAGAGTGATGCGGCGGCCCTTCGTGTCCAAGGCGGAGACCACGCCGTAAAGGCTGTCCGCTTGCCACGCTGCGAGTTCCTTCTTCTGCTCGGCATTGATCTCCGTGCGCGGCGTAACTGTGACCACAACAGGTTCTGAGGTCCCCACGCATAAGCGGTCCCCATTGTTTAGTTCCTCCGGAGGTATGCGGTCGGCGCTCGAGTTGCTCCGCAGAAAACTCGTGGCGCTATCGTAATTGAAATTAACCAGGTCGTCGGAATCGGTCCTAATGGTAATTGTGCGATCGACGACATCCGCGAAAAAGATCTGGCCCGCTATCCTGCAATGTTGCGCATGAACGAGAGTGGCAGGCCAGAACGCAATCAGATAAAGTAGCCGTTTCATAATCAACTTGGTACCTTCACCCGGAATGAGGCAATCGAATCGCCGTCGCTTCACTGGCCCTCCCGGAATTACTCGGTGTTGTATCGGAACCACTTATCCCGCGGTAGTGACTGGGGCTCGACTTGGATGCCCCCGGACCGTGTCGACACTTTGCCGCCATGTCCATCCTGCGTCTCGGAAAACAACAGTAGCCATGTTTACGGCTGGGAAATTCGCGCGGGTGGTCGTGACACTCGGCCGTTCTGCGCTTCCTGAACCGATACCTGATTAACGTCGAGCGTGCTCGCAGTGGCCCGATCAAGCGCAATCTTCGCCTTTGCGTAGGCCGCCTTCGCGGCAACTTCACTCGACTGCGCCTGTGCCAAAAAGGTTTGATACTGGATCACGAGATAATTCGTCGCAAGCCCGACGTCGAAAGTCTTTTGTTCCACTTTTACGGATTGCTCCTGAAGAACGCGGCTCTGGACGGAAGCATCGTAAGCCGCCCGGGCCTGTTGCATGGCTACATAAGCGTCGGCGACTTCCAGACGAACCTGATCCTCGAACTGCTGGCGCCGCAACTGGGTCTGCCGGACTTGCAGTTGATCACGAAGGGCATCCGCCTGCGCGACGCGATTCCGCAACGGTAATGTTAGCTGCATGCCAACACTGTAGGTCGGGAAATTATTTCTGAAGATCTGTCCGAGCGCCGTTCCGTTGCCGCCGGGATGGAGCGCTGCGCCAGGCGTAAGCGCCGCGCCAGGCGCGTTTACATCGCCGGAAAGACCGCCGTTCTGCATCGTTCCAACCACATCCAACTCCGGCCGCAGAGCGTTGAGCGAACCCTTCAAGCTTATTTGGGAATTCTCCACCTGTATGCCTGCCTGGGCTAAATCGGGCCGGTCCCGTAATGCCGCGGCGATCAAGTCCTCGACGGGTCGCGCCGGTTCGGTGTCGGGAACCGTCACAGTGTCTGTGGCGATAATATGGGCCGCGCGGGTGGCAGGATTGGCGAGGCCGCCGCGGGTGATCGCCGTCTTGAGGATCAGTTCCTGCTGTTGAACCAGACCCTCGGCCGAAATCAGGGCCTGCCGATTGGATGCAACCTGAGCCTGCGCTCGAGTGACCTCGATGGGTGCCTGCTCGCCCTGTTGAACTTTGTTCTGGTTGTCTTCATACAGCCGCTCAGCCAGCCGCATTGCTTCGCGCTTCACCTTGACGTCTTCATTCAGACTTACCAGGTCCGTATATAGCCTTGCGATTCCCGCCACGGTGTCGATCACCTGCTGTCGAAACACCAGATCGGCGATCCTTCCGTTGTTCTTCGCGATGTGAATGTAGCGGCGATTCAACTCGATTCCGAAGCCGCGTAGCAGCGGTTGCGTAATGGTAAATCCCAGGCTTGAGCTCAGAATCGGGTTGTAAGTGTAGCGGGCCGCGTTGGTTGTTAATCGGGTATCGTCGAACGTCATGCTGAGTTGCGTGCCGGGCGAGAAGCCTTGAGTCCATCCCACATTGCCGTTGATATTATTGGAAACCAGCCAGTTCGATGCGCCGGTTATCAGTGGATTGAATTCCGGAGTGCTTTGGTGAGCCCAGTTGATTTGACCCGAAAGGGCTGGATCGTATTGTGGAATCGCCGGGCCGCTTGACAGCGGGTTTGCGCCTGTCACCGATAGATCGTTCTGCTGTTGCGTAATCAGCGCGACGTCCGAAAGATTAGTGTTCACAGTCGGCGCCGGTGTGGAACTGGTGGTGAGAGTGGTAAGCAACGGGCCGTTCGGTCCGCCGATGCCGGGAGGCGGCTCGTTGACCAAAAGGCTAACCCCGCGTAGTAACCCGCCACCTTTTGCGCGACCGATGTCGGTTTCCGCGATTCGCGGGAGATATCGCTCCACCTCGATATCCAAATTGTTCTCCAGAGCTAGCGCGATCGCATCTGCCAATGAAAGATACAACTGGCCGGCGCGCATCAAATCGAAAATCCGCTCCGAATTCTTAAGGTTCACCGGAGGAACGGGCTTCGCTTCGTACGGGCGAATGAAGGCGTTCCCCAGGAAGCCGGTCTGCGCTTCGCCAAGCACAGGGACAGCCACCATCAGAACCGCGGCTTGAAACCAACCTTTCATTGCGCTGCCCTTGGACCTGAATTCTTAGCTGCGATTTGAACCAGTGCACCTTCCTGCACCGCATCGTTCGGATCGACGACAACCTCTTCGCCTGCGCTAAGCCCATTCACAATCTCAAGCTCGATCCCGTAATCGCGTCCTGGCTCTACAGTCTGGAAGTGAACGCGCCTGACGCGGGCAAGCGTCGCCGCGTCGATTCCATCGGCACTGACCTTTTGTTGCTCGTCAGCAGTCAAAGGCTGGAGTACGGCTACCACAGTACCGCTCGATCTGACCACCAGAGCCGCGTCCGGCACCAGGAACGGAGGATCGATTCGGTCTGTAGTAAAGGAAACCATAGCATACATTCCAGGCAGCAGCACTCCTTTGGGATTATCCACGTCGACTTCCGTCAGCAGTGTTCTGGACTGAGCGTCCAGAGAGCTGGAAGTTCGCGTCACCTTGCCTTTAAAGCTCAGACTGGGAATTTGCTGGACACTGACCGTCGCGGTCTGGCCCACCCGGACACCCGGCGCATTGGTTTGCGGAACCCCGATCAGAATACGAAGTTTCCCTATTTCCGCCAGGCGAAAGATTTCGCCTCCACTGGGAACGTCGGACGGCCCGGCAGCATTAGCGCGTGCCGGCCCAAGAGTGGATCCGGTGGCAGAGATCAGCGCGCCGACGTCGACGTTCCGCGCCGTGATGACGCCGTCAAATGGTGCGGCGATTCGCTCGTAACCTTGCAGCGCCAATAGGCGGTCCACCGTCGCCTTGCTAGCCCGGACGAACTCCTCGGTTGCCCGCACGGTCTTTTGCTGGGCAACAACATTCGCCTGCGATGTTTTGGCCGCGGTGGATTGATTATCACCGTCCTGCCTTGACACCGCGCCATCGGCGGTTAGAATTTTGTATCTCTGCCAGGTGATCTCTGCCAGATCTCGCGTTGCAATGAGCTGCTCAAGCAAGGCTTGCGCCTGGCCGAGCTGTCCCTGGGCTTGCGCCAGTGCAGCCTCCGCCTGGGATACCTGTTGATCGAGATCTGGCGCCTCGATATCGGCCAGCTTTTGGCCTGCGCGCACATGATCGCCGATATCCACATAACGCCGCTTCAAATAACCCGCGGCCCGGGCGTAAATGTACGCTTCCGTGATGGGCGTGATGTTTCCCGGCAGCAATAATTCGGTGCTCGGAGCCGCGCGCTTCACTACCGCGGAATTCACCAAAGGCGGCGTGATCCTGCGGATTCGAGCGGCGTCGTCGATCTGTTTCGTGGTCCGCTCCCGCGGCAAATACCCTAATAGGTAAACGGCTGCGGCCGCGCCTAGAATCGCGACCACGGCCAGTGGCTTGCCCCACGACCCAGGATGCCCACTCATGGCTTTGGAACCTCCCCGGCTTCTTCCGCGATCTGCCGATCCATGTCCACAGGCGCTTTCTTTCGAAGCAGAGTGTAAATAATCGGCACGAAGAATAGCGTGGTGGGTGTCGCGAATAATAAACCACCAATAACCGCTCTACCTAGAGGCGCGTTCTGTTCGCCACCTTCGCCAAGGGCGAACGCCATCGGAAGCATACCGATGATCATCGCGAGCGCCGTCATCGTGACCGGCCGGATTCGTGTGAACCCCGCCGAGAGAGCAGACTCCACGGCGTTCTTCCCCGTTGCGCGCTCATCATTTGCAAACGTGACCAAAAGGATACTGTTCGCGGTCGCAACGCCGATGCCCATGATCGCGCCCATTAGGGCTGGAACACTGAGAGTTGTTCGCGTCAGGTAAAGCATCCACAGCATGCCCGCCATTGCTCCAGGAAGCGCCATTAGGATGATGAAGGGATCCAGCCAGGATTGAAAGTTGACGGCCATTACAAGATAGACCAGCACCACAGCGAAGATCATTCCCAGGCCCAGACGGGTGAATGAGGTCCGCATAGTGTCCACTTGGCCGCGCAGATCGATTGAGGTTCCGCGTGGAAGTGTCGGGCGCATTTTGGCAATGATCTTCTCGATGTCCGCCGCGAGCCCGCCTAAATCGCGCTGGTCCGGACTCGCGAAGATATCGATGACCGGCTGAATATCGTAATGACTTTCAATTTCGGGTGAGTTGTTCCTTTTCAATCCGGCAAGATTGTAGAGCAACTGCGTCGCCCCGCCTGCGGGTGGCGTAATCGGCGTGCGCCGCATAGCGTCAAAGGTGTCGATCTTGTATTGTGGAGTCTGCGCCGCAACTTGGTAATTCACGCCGTTCTGCGGATCCAGCCACTGATTCGGCGCCACCTGGCCGCTCGCCGATAGGGAAATAAGCAGGCTGCTCGCCACGTCTCTCTGGGTCAGACCGGATTCGTTCGCCAGAATCCGGTCGACGTTCACGTCGACGGTCGGGTAATCCTCTCGCTGCCGGATAAAAACATCTACGGCTCCGGGCAGTCCGGCGATTTCGTTCTGTAGTTTTGCGGCGACTTGAGCGCTTTGGTTGAGGTTGTTCCCGATCACCTGAACGTCCACGGGAGCCGGCAAACCGAAGTTGAGAATCTCACTGGTGATGTCGGCCGCCTGGAAGAAGAACGTCTCGGCCGGAAACGTTGCCGCCAGGGTGTTCCGAAGCTTCCTGGTATAGTCGAGCGTCGGGTGATGATCCGTCTTCAGCGAGATCAAGATCTCACCGTCACCATTGCCGTTGGTGATGCTATCGCTGAAGGCCAGGTTAATGCCGGAATTCGGCAGTCCGATATTGTCTAGAAGTGAATCGAGTTCCTGCGCCGGAATCACTTTGCGAATCTCCCTCTCGATGGACGAAAAGATAGCCGCAGCCTCCTCGATACGAGTTCCAGTGGAAGTGCGGACGTGCAGCCGCATCTGCCCGGCGTCGACGTAGGGAAAGAAGTTCTGGCCGATGACAGCGACCAGTCCTGCCGACGCCAGCGCGAACGCCAGAAACGCTCCGCCGACGATGACACGGTGGGCGAGCACCTGTTCGAGCAGTCGGCGATAGCCCTCCCGGAATTTCTCGAAGTTTCTATCGAAAGCCTGATGAACGCGCCAGATAGCACCGGCGGATTGTGCGGCCGGTGTGTCAGCTCCCTCGCCGTCCTGATAAAGATGCATCTCCGACTGCAGGAGATAGTGAACCATGGTAGGCACAACGGTGCGAGTCAGTAAGTAAGATGTCAGCATCGCGAACACCACGCCCATGGCCAGCGGTGTGAACAGATATTTCGCCGCGCCGGACAGCATGAGCACGGGAACGAACACAATGCAGATGCATAGCGTCGAAACAAACGCCGGTATGGCGATCTCTTGCGCGCCGTCCAGAATCGCGCGAACCAGCGTCTTGCCTTTCATTCCCATGTTGCGATGTACGTTTTCGATCTCCACCGTCGCATCGTCCACCAGAATTCCGACGGCAAGCGCCAGACCTCCCAGCGTCATCACGTTGATGGTCTGCCCGAGAAGACCGAGGACCGTGAGGGAGGTGAGAATCGAAAGGGGAATGGAAATACAGACGATCAGCGTGCTTCGCCAGCTTCCCAGGAAGAGCAGAATCATAAGTGCGGTCAACAACGCGGCGATACTGGCCTCACGGACCACTCCCGTAACCGCAGCCTTCACGAACAACGACTGATCGAAGAGTTGGGTAATATTCAGCGCCGGCGGGAGCGACGCCTGTATCTTCGGCAGCAGGTTCTTGACGCCCTGCACCACCGCCAACGTCGAGGCGCCGCCATGCCGCAAGACGGTCAGCAGCGAAGAGAGGCCGCCATTAATGCGAACTATGTTGGTCTGCACCTGATAGCCATCCCGGACGGTTCCGACGTCGCGGAAGTACACGGGGTTGCCATTAACCGTCTTGATCGGCATGTCGTTCATCGCCGATATCAGTTCAGGGCTGCTGTTGAGCCGAATCAGGTACTCGCGCGTCCCGACCTTCACAGTGCCGGTGGGAAGAATGAGATTTTGAAGATTTAACGCGTTAGAAACGTCGGTGGCAGACAGCCCCTTCCCATACAAGGCATCAGGATCCAGATCCACCATCACGGTTCGGACTTTCCCGCCGTAGGGCAGCGGCACGGAGATTCCCGGTATAGTTGCCAGGCGGGTACGAACGAAATTTTGGCCGTAATCGTAAAGTTGCTGCTCGGTAAGCGTGCCGCTGCTAAGACCCAGCTGAAGTATCGGAACGCTGGATGCGTCGGTCTGGACGATCAGCGGCGGGAAAATACCGGGCGGCATGGTCCGAAGCAGCGTCTGGCTGACGGCCGTCACTTGCGCGACAGCCAGATCTACGTTGGTCCCAGGTTGCATGTAGACGCGTATCAGCCCCACGCCGTTGTACGCAGTCGACTCGATGCGTTCAATATCGTTGACTGTGGTGGTCATGGCGCGCTCGGAAACGATGAGGACACGTTTCGCCATGTCGTCCGGACTCATTCCGCTGTAGGTCCAAATCACGCCTACCATCGGAATATTGATGTACGGGAAAATATCGGTCGGCGTTGTGACCATGGAAAGTCCGCCCATGATGGCGATAAGGATGGCCATCACCATGAAGGTATAAGGACGGCGGAGCGCTAGGCGGACGATCCACATTTCGAGGACACTCTCTGCACTCTTACAGCCACTCGACGATTCGGCGAAGATTCGAAGCCAAAACGGTTCACCTTGTCACCCTGAAGTCCGCAGGCGCCTGTATAGTGACACTCGTGTCAGCGCATTGCCGGTCTCCGGCCAACGTTTGGTATTCGATCCCATCGATGACGATTTGAATCATGGCTCTCGAACGTTTTAGGCTGCTCTCCGTGTGAGCCCCTGCTCGATTTCCAGCATGTCGTCGGCGCTGAGCTCTAAGTCCGCGGCGCCGACGATACCGCTCACTTGCCGTGCGCTCCGGACGCCAACGATCGCGCCGGTAATGGCGGGATTCCGCAAGGTCCACGCGATGGCCACCTCACCGGGCGTCGCGTCGCGTCGCTTGGCGATAGCGCGGAGCGTTTCGACCAGCCGAAGATTGCGGGAGAGCAATGGTTCCTGGAAATTGGGGCTGCGTTTGCGCCAATCGTCTTCGGGGAGTGCAGCTATCCGTTCGCGAGTCATAGCGCCGGTCAGCAGGCCGGACGCCATGGGGGAGTAAACGATGACGCCGATCTGGTGCTCCCGAGCGAATGGAAGAACGGAGGACTCGACATCCCTTGCCAGGAGGGAATACGGCGGCTGGAGCGAGGTGATGGCCGCCACGTTTAGGGCGCGCTGCATCTGCTTCGCATTGAAATTCGACACCCCGATGTTGCGGATCTTCCCTTCGCGCTGGAGTAACGCCAGAGCGCCGACAGCCTCTTCGATTGAGCCCGGCGAGTCACTCTCCGGGCCGCCCCGCCAAGCCCCCCAATGGATTTGATAGAGATCGATGGCGTCTAGTCCCAATCTCATCAGACTGGCCTCGGCTTCCCGGCGAATGGACGCGGATTTCAGGCTGTGCGAGACATTTCCGGAATCGTCCCAAACCAGGCTGCACTTCGTGAAGATATACGGGCGCTGACGGAGCCCCTTGACAGCGCGGCCGACGATGGCCTCCGAATGGCCCAACCCGTAGACGGCTGCAGTATCGATCCAATTTATGCCGCGGTCCAGTCCCGCGCGGATCGCGGCAATGGATTCCTCGTCATCCTGGGGCCCCCAGGCGAACTCCCAACTTCCTCCGCCGATCGCCCAAGCTCCAATCCCAATCGGCGTAATTTTCAAATCACTCTGTCCAATACTTCTCAATGTCATTTTCGAGTCTCCTTTTTTTCCTAAGCGGCCGGGGCTTTTTCGATTCCGGCCTGTTGCTCCATCCGCCGGATTACAGCAGAAAAATCTTCCTCGCCCCCGGAGGCGGCTTCTACGGAATTAATTGCGGCAGCTGCTTCGGTCACGGGCAGGGAGAGCCCATGCGGCGCCGCAACAGCCAGAATCAGTCCGAAATCCTTGTGCATGAGACGAATCGGAAATTGCGGCGTATAGTCGTTCTTTTTGGCGGTAGCCAGTTTTCCGGCATGGGCCGGAGCGACAACAGCAGTCTTGGCCAGTGTGTCCAATAGAAGATCGCGGGGCAGGCCCAGCCTCTCGCCTAACGCGGCCGCTTCAGCGATAGCTTGCATGCCCACTCCCAAAAGGCCGTTCACGACCAGCTTCATCGCCACACCGGAGCCACTTGGGCCCATGTAAAACCACTGCTTCGCGATAGCGGAAAAAATCGCTTCGGTCGCTTCAAAGACGTCACGGTCGCCGCCGCCGAATAGTGTCAGAGCCCCAGCTTCGGCGGACTTTGTGCTGCCAGAGACCGCAATATCAAGCGCGCAGACATCAACCTTCAGGGCCGCTCGATGTAGCTCCCTGGCGGTCTCCGGCGAGATCGTACTCAGCTCGATAACCCGTGTAGTAGGCCTGGCGCTGTCCAGAACATTGCCCGGTCCCAGGTAGACGGCTTCGACGGCACGATCGTCTGGAAGAGACGACAACACCACATCAACCTCGCTAGCCAGTTCTCCAGGGTGCCGTGCAACTGTGGCCCCGAGAGCAACGAGCTCCCCAGCTTTTGCGCGATCAAGGTCGTAGACGACCATGGGAAACCCGGCAGCGGCCAGCCGCCTCGCGATCCGTGAGCCCAGGTATCCGAGGCCGATGAATCCCAACCGGCTGCGTAAAGTGATCTTTTCATCTCGTAACATCGATTCTCCTTGTTCACGTGCGCAGATGAGCGCGCTACTCGGCCTCAGTAATTGCATCTGCCTCGCCAACCGGTTGTAAGGAGAGAAAATCATTGGTTTCCGTGAATAGAGCAGCAGGTGCTGCGACTTCACTCCCCGGAGGCTGTTGACAGAGCGTCTTGGCTGGCATCATGGTGACACTTATCCCCCGGCTTGCCCGCGTACGATGCCCGAAGCGCTGCGGTTATCGATCGGCAGGCGGCTTGCTCTAGAAACGTCGGTCGAACAGGAGAGGACCAAAAACCATGAGCAAAAGCGCAATCAGGTATGAAGAGCGGGCCGAGCATGGAATCGAACTCAGCCGCGATGGAGTTGCGGAGATATCTAGCGCACTCCGTGAGCTGCTGGCGGACGTCTTCACTCTGTACCTGAAAACAAAGAATTTCCACTGGCATATGAGCGGACGCCACTTCCGCGATTATCATCTCTTGCTGGATGAGCACGGCGACCAACTCTTCGCCATGACGGACGAAATCGCCGAGCGGGCGCGGAAGATCGGCGGGACTACTCTTCATTCCATCAGCGATATATCCGGACATCAACGCCTGGCGGACAATAACAAAGACTTTGTCAGTCCGGACGACATGCTCACCGAGTTGCTCGAAGACAGCCGGCGCCTGACGGGATTCCTGCGCTCGACTCACGAGATTTGCGGGCAGCACAAAGATGTCGCCACCACGAGCTTGATCGAAGTATGGATTGATCAGACCGAACGACGAACGTGGTTCCTGGCGGAGATCGTCGGTGGGACATGACTTATCGCCGACAGCTGCGAAAGTCAAGCGTTGGTTGCTGTTGCGCATTGGAGAGCCATGAGTAGTAATGCAATCAGATCGTTGCGTTTTGCTGCGTTTGGACCGCCGTCCGTGCTGCGGATCGAAGAACTCCCGATGCCCGAGCCGGGCGACGGGGAGGCACTTGTTCACGTAAAGGCTGCAGCGATCAATGCTAGCGACATCAGAAACGTGGCGGGACACTTCAAGAAGACAACTCCCCGAGGATGGTTTCTTACGAAGAAGATTCAAGCTGCCGACGTCGCTTCAGCTCAAATTGCTGGTGAAAGCAAGATCAGCAGAATCCTCCGAACGCCCAAGATATAGTTTCGGCCGTGCAACGAAGGGGTCTCCCATGAATTCTACTCAGCGATATGTTCTAGCCTTTTCTCGTGTTCTGGTAGCGATCATATTTCTCCTGACTGGTCTCGGGGTGATCAGCCAGGCTCTTGCTGCAAAAGAGCTCGTCGAGCATGGTGCACCCGCCAGCCTGGCGCATTTTCTCATGCTGAGCGCTAGAAGCCTTGAAGTAGTCGCAGGCTTTAGTTTGGCCTTCGGCATCTATCCGCGACTGGCAGCCGTGGCATTGTTGATTTTCCTGGTTCCTGCAACGTTGCTGGGGCACGCCTTTTGGCAGGTCGCTGGCACAGGCTCCTTCATCCCGCAGCTCATCAATTTCCTCAAGAACACGGCCATGATTGGTGGCTTGCTGTTCATCGGAGCGACGCAATCCCAACCCACGCTGTTTCCGCGAACCTTGCGGGCAAACAGTCGAGAACGAGAGAGAATCGAAGGGTCTTCGCTCAAATCCGCGCGTGCTTCTTGACATCGGACGTGTGAAGAAGGGCGTTGGGCGATGGGAGCCTAGCCGATTCAAGTAACGTCATGAAAACATCAGACAGCTTCGACGTAATCCAAGGGGACGAGCAGTGCAGAGACGGGCACTATCGCGCCAAGCAGGACCTGCGCACAAAAACTGTGACCAGCTCTGGCGCAGATCTCGCGGTGGAGCCGAATCCGAACCACTCGACTTCGCTACAAGCGCAAAACCCAACTGATTTGGGCAAGCTCAGGGTCGGAGTTGCTTCTGAAGAGGCTGCCGGCATTCCTGCTATCTGGAATACCATGGTCTACGGAATTGGTGAAATGGGTCCGCTTCGATCGGCCGAAGCTTTTTTGAAGATCAACCAGGTAACCGGGTTCGATTGCCAGAGCTGCGCATGGCCGAGTCCTGACAAGAAGCGCAAGATTTTTGAGTTTTGCGAGAACGGCGCCAAGGCTGTATCTGACGAGTCTACGAAGAAGCGCATCGGGCCGGACTTCTTCGCTCAGTATTCGATCGCGGATCTGGCAGCGAAATCCGATTACTGGCTCAATCAGCAGGGGCGTCTGACTTCGCCCATGGTACGGCAGGCGGGCGCGACGCACTATCAGCCGATCACATGGCCAGAGGCCTTAAAGATGATCGCTGTTGAGCTGAATGGTCTGGATTCGCCGAACCAAGCCTGCTTCTACACCTCAGGCAAGACGACCAATGAGCCTGCCTTTCTTCTGCAGTTATTTGCGCGGCAGTTTGGAACGAACAATCTTCCGGATTGCTCGAACATGTGCCACGAGTCGTCGGGCGTTTCGATGGTAGAGACGCTCGGCGTCGGCAAGGGAACGGCCACGCTGGAAGATATGGAGAGCACCGATCTCATCTTCATCTTTGGAAACAACCCTGGCACAAACCATCCGCGAATGTTGACCTCTCTGCAGAAGGCCAAGGAGCAGGGCGCCAAGATTATCGTGGTCAACCCTCTGCCTGAGGTCGGCATGATGAAGGTAACTAATCCGAACCCACAGGATTACAAGAATCCTTTGGAACTGCCCTTCGCGCTTCTCGGTAAAGGCCAGGACCTTGCCGATCTGTATCTCCCCGTGCGCGTGAATGGAGATGTGGCGGCCATCAAAGGCATTCTGAAAGACCTGTTCGAGCGCGAGCAAGCCGGACACAGCTCGGCGATTGACCGTGAGTTTATTCGAACCTTCACCGAAGGTATCGAAGCACTGCTGGCCGACTTAGAAGCTACGAGCTGGGAAGAAATTGAGGAAAACAGCGGGCTGACTCGAAATCAGTTGCGCGTCGCCGCCGATATGTACGCAGCCTCCAAGAAGACCATTTGCGCGTGGTGCCTAGGCATGACACAGCACCGCAACGGCGTCGACAATGTTGCGATGATCGTGAATCTTCTGCTGGTTGGCGGGCATATAGGGCGTCCCGGGGCAGGCACCGTATGTGTGCGTGGTCATTCCAATGTCCAGGGTGACCGCACCATGGGTATCTGGGAGCGCCCCCCCAAAGCTTTTCTGGATGCCCTGGGGAAAGAGTTTAACTTTGAACCACCCCGGAAGTCAGGGTATGACACCGTCGAGAGTTTGCACGCGATGTTCGACGGAGACGTCAAGGTATTTTTTGCGATCAGCGGCAATTTCCTTTCGAACGTCCCTGACACGGTTTATAGCGCGCACGCCATGCAACGCTGCAAGCTTACCGTTCACGTCTCGACGAAGCTAAATCGCTCTCACCTGATCACAGGGGAGCGAGCCTTAATTCTGCCTTGTCTGGGGCGGACTGAGGAGGACATTCAGGCAACTGGTAAGCAGTTCCTCACGATCGAAGATTCCATGGGAATTATCAATCCCTCGCAAGGCTTCTTTCCACCCGCTTCACCAGACCTGCTGAGTGATGTAGCGATCATTGCGAACCTCGCGAAAGCTACTTTAGGGTCTCGAACCACCACAAATTGGCTTGGCCTTGCGGAGGACTACAACTTGATCCGGGATGCGATTTCCAAGGTGATTCCGGGTTTCGGGAACTTCAACGCCCGACTTGCCGAGGAGAAATTCTTCTATCTGCCGAATGCAGCGAAGCATCGCATCTTCAAAACGAGCTCCGGCAAGGCGAAGCTAAGCGTTTGCCCGATCCCGAAGCACGACCTGAAGCCTGACGAGTTTCTTTTGACAACGATTCGCAGCCACGACCAATTCAATTCAACGATCTATGGACTGAATGACCGCTATCGAGGCGTCTTTGACGGCCGCCGGGTTCTCTTCCTGAACCCGCTGGATATGGAGGCAGGAAATCTCGAAGCCGGTCAGATTGTGGACATATACAGTCACTTTGAAGGCGAG
>PMOK01000081.1:21528-30265 GCA_003162425.1 Bryobacterales bacterium
TATCCGGAGACCAATGTTTTGATCCCGATCCGCAGTGTGGCCGCTAAGAGCAATCAGCCAGCCGCTAAATCGATTCGCATTACTCTGTGTCCAGTAGAACCCGCCGAGGCCCTGCGCTTTCCAGAGGCTGTTCTTGCTCGCAACCTGGATCGCGCCGTGCCGCGTGTTCCCTGACGCGCTTGTTTCGCGGCGCATTTCGCATGGCATACCGTGCCGGTGGGTGCTTCACTCCGAGCAGCTTCACCTTTTATGAGCAACACTGGTGTCTTTCCCCCGCTGCCTATGGGACCGGATGCCCAAATAGCGGCGTCGTGTCCATATTTTGACTCCTCAGGGATTTACTGGGTGATAAGTCCTTGAACCCACAGGCCAGCGCGCGGAAGCTCAAGTGCACAATTGAAACTCGCTATGGCAGATCGTCAAGAGCTCAGGCTGCTCGGGGACACTCCGAAAGCTGTATCCAGGCGCAGGTTCATACAAGGTGTAATCGCCGGCGGTGCGGCCGTCTCCTCGGCCGCCTATTTGTTCCGTAGCTCGGCTGTCCACGGAGCCGGCGATACGGGCGGGCGGCTGATCACCTTAAACGTCAATGGGCAGCGCCGGCGAGCTGACGTGATGAAGCAAGAGACGCTGGCGTGGACGCTGCGATACAAGTTGGGACTTACGGGAACGAAGCTGGGCTGCGACCGCGGGGAATGCGGCGCCTGTACGGTCCTGCTCGACGACGTACCGCACTATTCGTGCTCCGTTCTTACCCACACTGTGCGCGACCAGAAGGTCCTGACCATCGAGGGGCTGGCAAATCCTGACGGAACGCTGCATCCGATCCAGCAGGGCATCATCGACGAACAGGGATTCCAGTGCGCCTTTTGTATGTCCGGCTTTATCATGGCCTCGGTTGGATTCCTGAAAACAACTCCCAACCCCACCCGATCCGAACTGGCGCACGGGATTTCGGGGAACCTGTGCCGCTGTCAGGACTATGACAAGATCCTCACTTCTTTGATGCGCGGCGCCGAGAACATGCGGGAGGTGAACCATGTCGACGTCGGATAACGAGCGCCAATACGGGCCTCAGTACAAGCTGATCGGCAAGAACTATGTGACCGCCGATCTGTATGCGAAGGTCACGGGGAAGTCAAAATACGCGGAAGATTTTCGCGCCGAAGGAATGTTGTTTTGTAAGCTGTTACTCAGCCCGGTGCCACACGGCCGGGTAAAGCGTATCGATGCGAGCGAAGCACTGGCGATGCCCGGTGTAAGAGCGATTCTCACAGCGGACGACCTGCCTGCGCCGGCTGACACCGTCACCGACAACGGGACAGTAATCAAGGCTAGCAAGTGGGGCGAGCGGGGGCTCACTATGGAGCCGGTGTACCAGGGCGAGCCGATACTCGCCGTGGCCGCGGTCGATGAACTGACCGCCGCCGAAGCAGTGGAGAGAATTCACATTGATTTCGAGCGGCTTCCGTTCGTGGTGGATCCCCTGGATACGCTGCGGCCCGGTGGGCCGAACCCGCGAACGGATGGTAACGTCTGGGTGACCCCGCCCGGCGGCCAGCCCGCAGTCCAGGAACTCAAGTGGACGGACGCGGACTTCGCCGAAACAAAGTACGGCCGTCTGCCGATGGGCAAGACACCTGATGAATGGTCGTATGGTGACCTCGACGCAGGGTTCAAGAATGCCGCCCTCGTACTGGATGAAACATTTGTTACGCCGGACGTCAGCCATCAGACCCTCGAGACACGCAGTGCCATGGCTTACTGGCAGAACGGTAAGGTCTACCTTCATTCTGGAACCCAAAGCACGGCCCAAACCCGGACCGCCATCGCACGTTGGCTGAACATGGATGCGGACAAAATCGTTTTCATCAGCGAGTACACCGGCGGCGGATTCGGTAGCAAGGTCACCGGCGGTGTCTCAATGATCATCGCTGCCCTGCTGTCGAAGAAGGTCAACGCCCCCGTGATGATGCGCATCAGCCGCGAGGAGGAAACTTTTATCGGACGTGCGCGGCCCGGTTTTCAGGGACGAATGAAGGTCGGCTTTTCCAAAGAAGGACGAATCCTCGCTCTGGATATGTTCGTGATTTCGGACAACGGCCCTTACGACGCACAGGGCGATGCACCGACATCCGGGCATATGGTCTCGCTGTTATACCAACCACAGGCCATGCGCTGGCGCGGTGTGACCGCGCTGACGAACACACCGCCGCGCAGTGCGCAGAGCTCGCCGGGTGGACTGCAGGGCATTACGATTACCGAACCGATCATCGCGAAAGCCGCACGAAAGCTCGGCGTGGACCAAGTCGCGATCCGGTACATCAACTGTCCGGAAGGCAAGGCGCCGTATGGGCCGCCGGTGCAGGGCAAGCTTCAGCACGCGACTAGCGCGTTCCTCAAGGACGCCCTTCAGCGCGGCGCGGAGCAATTCAAGTGGCAGGAGAGGATTGCTCGCAGTCCCAAACGGATGGGCTCGAAAGTGCGCGGAGTGGGCGTAGCGCTGAGTTGCTACGTCGGTGGCACTATCGGCTTCGACGGACTTCTGGTCATCACGCCTGAGGGTCGGATCCAATTTCAGTCCGGAATTGGAAATCTGGGGACGGAGTCGGTGATCGACGTACATCGCGCAGGTGCGGAGGTTCTCGGCGTTCCCTGGGAAAAGTGCGATGTTGTGTGGGGTGATACATCCAAGCATTTTCCTTACACCTGTGTGTCCGGTGGCAGCCAGACGACCCACGCTATGACCCGAGCCGCCTACGCGGTGGCCATGGATGCCAAGCAGAAACTCCAGGAGATCGCCGCGAAGAGCCTGGGCGGTAATCCTGAGGACTATGAGGTAGCGAATGAGCGGGTCTTCCGCAAGGGATCCGGTTCAGGGATAACCTTTGCACAGGCCGCGCAGCGCGCAATTGAACTTGGTGGTAAGTACGATGGTCACGAAGCGCCGGCCGACGTCAATAAAATGACCAAAGCGTCCATCGCGGCGCTCGCGGGTCAGGGCCTGGTGGCGGCCGCGCGCGACAATTACCCGCGCGATGGCAACACGCACTCCTATGTAGCGAGCTTCGCCGAAATCGAAGTAGATGTTGAAACCGGCAAGTACTACATTGTCGATTTCCTCGCTTACGCCGATGTGGGCACGGTGATCCATCCGCGTGCGCTCGGTGGGCAGGTTCTCGGGCGGTCGATCCTCGGCATCGGCCATGCAATCGGCCAGAAGTGGGTCTTCGACCCTCACTATGGCGAGATGGTTTCGAAAAGGTTCTACCAAAACAGACCGCCAACGATTCTGGATGTTCCAGTGGACATGCAATGGGGGGCGTTAGACATTCCGGATCCTGAAACTCCGGTCGGCGCGCGCGGGATCGGCGAACCGCCCGTCGGAGGAGCGTGTGCCTCTATCTTGAATGCGCTATCGGACGCCCTGGGCGACGAGATCTTCCAGCGTGCGCCGGTGAACGCCGATACGATTCTGACTTCGCTTGAAGCTGGGCGGCCGATGCAACATCCGTTAATGGCGCACATTTAATTCGAGAGGAATCTATGGCAGTAATACGAGACGTGATGGCCTCCTTCGAGCTGCTTCAGCCGGCCTCGATCGCAGACGCGCAGAAGCTGCTCCAACAACATGGGGAGGATGCCTGGGTTATGGCCGGTGGAATGGATACCTTCGACTGGCTGAAGGATCGAATCCGGAAACCCAAGGTTGTGGTAGACCTAAGCGGAATTGAGGAGCTCAAGGGCATTCGAACCTCGAGCGACGGCATCGAGATTGGTGCGACCACTACTCTCACCGAAGTCGTGAAACACCCCGTGATCAGGGAGAAGTATAGTCTCCTCGTGGAAGCCGCCGAAGTGGTTGCTTCGCCACAGATCCGGAATCAGGGCACCATCGGGGGAAATGTATCGCAGGACGCGCGCTGCTGGTATTACCGGGCGGGTTGGCCGTGTTACCGAGCGGGCGGAAATATTTGCTATGCCGACACACCCACCGGCCGCAACCGCGAGCATGCGATTCTTCACGCTGAGCGATGCGTGGCGGTAAACCCATCAGATTCGGCTCCAGCGCTGATCGCACTGGATGCGAAATTCGTCTTGCGAACTCCCAGGGGCGAAAGAATCGTCGACGCCGAGGACTATTTCATCGGCCCTGACATCGACATTACGCGCCTTCACATACTGAAGCCCGGCGATCTGCTGACGGCCATTCGTATTCCGTCTGCGTGGGCTGGCTCGCGATTTTATTTCGAGAAGATACGGGACCGGAACGTCTGGGATTTTCCCTTGTTGAACGTAGCCTCGGCAATGCAGGTTTCTGGTACTACGATCGACCGCATCCGCATTGCCGTTAACGGCGCCGCCGCGCGTCCACTGCGTTTAAGAGCTGTGGAAGATGCGGTTCGCGGAAAACCCGCAACAGCGGCAACCGGTGAAATGGCCGGGAAACTGGCCGTCCAGGGAGCAATCCCGCTACAGTTCAACGCGTATAAGATTCCCCTGATGCGGAACCTGGTGAAGCGCGCAATTGGCGGAGTGGAGGAGGCACGATGGGCATCGTAAAGGCAATTACGGAATGGGCCACCAGTCCCTGGGGACAAAATGTTCCCATCCATATTGCATTTTTCTTAATTTGGGTCGCTGCGATCGCAGGCTTGCTGTTCTTCATCGTGCACTCAATCTACGTGCGGTATTTCGCCAAACCGGAAGAATTTGCAGGCAGTGTTTCGCCGACGCTAGAGGCCACTCTCCCGCCGCGGATTCCCAGACACTCGCTGGTGGCGCGATTGTTTCACTGGATCATGGCAGCCGCGATGTTCACGCTACTCTTCACTGCTTTTCTTCCGAAGGTAGGTGTCCGGTTTGATTGGGTGACCTACCATTGGATCGCAGGAACCGTTCTGACTGTTTCCATCATCTTTCACATCATCCATGCTTCCTTTTGGTTGGACTTTTGGGCGATCTGGCCGGATAAAGAAGACTTGGTGGATGCATGGAGAAGAGTGCGCAGGTTTATGGGCCTGCCGGCGCCGCCGCCGCGGAGGTTCGCGAAGTACCCGCTAGAGAACAAGCTCTATCACGGCGCGATCCTAGCGACCGGTTTGTCGGCCATAGGAACTGGCGTGTTCATGATGTTCCGAGTACGCACGATCTTCTTTCCTCGGAATCCTTATCTTTTTAGCGACATGACATGGGGCCTGATGTATGTGCTGCACGGGCTGGCCGGCGTTGGACTCATCGCGCTGGTAATGGTGCACGTGTACTTCGCGGTTCGTCCGGAGAAACGGGACATCACAAAGTCGATGATCTTCGGTACGATGAGGCGTGAGTTCTACCTGACCCACTACGACCCGGAGCGCTGGAAGGTGGAAGTGTCCTCCACAGTATCCCGCCGCGCTGACAAGGAATCCTAATGTATGTTCACCAAGATCTCAGAGCGGTTTGAAGCCATCGAAGAATGCTACGAGTTCATGCTCGCATACGCGGCGCAGGGGCTCCCGAGTGATGAAGGCAGCAAGTCGGGCACACAAGTCCGGGAATTCTTGAGCCGCGCGGTCGAGGCACTCAGCGGACTTGCCGAGAGCTGCGCGACGGCGATGCAGGAGGAGGGCCCCGAACGAGAAGATCGCCTCCCCGCCTTCCTGACGGTATTGGATCGCGACGCCCGCGATTCACTGGCCGCCATGGAATTGGTACTGGCTCAGCCTTCAATCAGTTCCCAGTTGATCGATAATCTGAACGCGTCGATGCATTTGCGTGCGTTGCTCACTGACGTGTTTCTGCTGGGCGAGGTACTTCGAACGCAACGAACCAGGGCGAAAGCGGCACAGTCCTAGCCCATCCAGTTCGGATTCTGCGCGGTGCTATCAAATTGAGTAGTGGTCTTGAACGGCTCAAATTGCCCGGTCATGGCCGCGTCCTTCGTCTTGGCGGAGCAACGCTGACACTTCCGCGGGAGTCATGGGCTTGAACGTTCGAGCCGCTTCAATCGCCTGATCCAGGATCGCCATGCGTTCACAGCCGGTAATCACTACCGACGTCGGGAGGTTCAGCGCGTAGTGCAGGCACTCCACCGGCGTTACACGCCCACTCTTCAGGACATTGCCATCCCCCATGGATTTCATTCCGAGCGCCGCGATGCCCTGTTCCACCAGCTTGGGAAGTACATCGTGCCCGAAGCTGCGGAAGTGCGCATCCATGACGTTGAGCGGCATTTGGCAGGTATCAAAATGGAAGTTATGCTGTGCCGCCGCCTCCAGCATCCGCAGATGGACGAACGGGTGCTTGTGGCCGGTGAAGCCTATGTAGCGAATCTTGCCGGCCTTCTTCGCTTCTATCAGCGCTTCGAGCGGGCCGTCAACGGCAAAGAACCGGTCCGGGTCTTCCAGGCGAATGTTTTCGTGAAATTGGATGAGATCGACATGGTCGGTCTGCAGGCGCTGCAATGACTCATCGATCTGCCGGGCCGTGGATTCCTTGGTCCGTCCGTCAAACTTGGTCATGAGGAAAACCTTCTGCCGGAGGCCATCACGCAGCGCAATCCCCATGCGCCGCTCGCTTTCACCGTTGTGATAATCCCAACTATTGTCCATGAACGTAATTCCGCGATCGATCGCGCTGCGAACGATCTGGATGGCGTCCGCCGGGTCGGGCGGATGTCCTACGTGATAGCCGCCCAACCCAATTGCCGATACTTTCTCGCCCGTTTTTCCCAAAGTCCGATAGAGCATACTGTTCGCCTCGCTTTTCTATGCGCAATTCACGTTCCACAAGGCTTGCGACATCTTCAGCCGTCTGATCGCGCTGCTGCTATCAATGGTGCGCCGGGCCGCAGCTAACGTACAAGCGGGACTCAAGCGTGCACCGTGCGCGGAAGATCCGTGATTTGGTCGCGGAGAGGCTTAGTCCTAGTCTGTTCGCTACGTCCACGAGCGGCATGCCCGAGATTGCATGCAGCTTATATGCTGTCCGCAGGTTGTTGGGCAACCTGGCCAGCGCGCGTGAAATCAACGTGGAAATCTCATGCCGGGCGGTGCTTTCCTCCGGCGTAGGTTGGCGAGATGTAAGGAATAGCTTGGTCCGCTCATTCATCGGTTCCTCCAAGCTGAGCAGAGTCGCACGCCGCTTGCTGCGGAGGTGTAAGAGACTCTGGTTGACGACGATGCTGGTGATCCAGGTACTGAAACGCGCCTCATCCCGGAACGTGTGCAACTTCTGGAAGGCACGGCTGTATGCCGTTTGCACGGCATCTTCGGAGTCCGGCCGATTGCGGAGGATCGAATTCGCGATTCGAAGAGATGCTCGATAGTGGCGCCGGACCAGCTTCGCCATCGCTTCCTCATCCCCCTGTTTGCTTTGTTCGACTAATTCCTGGTCCGTGGCCTCGGCCTCGCTAGGCTGCCACGTTGCGGATACATTTCGCGTGTCCATCATCGATCCCTCGCCGTTTATTGATCAGCGACGCGCCAAGTCGCGTCCTTGTGAAACTCTGTCATTGCACCTGCGACCGCGGTAGTGGTCGGCCCCAAGATCTTTTTCATAGACAACATCCTTCGACGTCACTATGAACGTCATCACACCAGATGACCGATATTCCGCGCCGAGTTTGTGGCCAATGAGCGGAAATAATAGCCATTCGACAGTACAGGATCGCCGCCGGCGGATCCGTCGGCAACTTTCGCTATCAGACTGGTGATAGAGTTGACCGTCAAATCCGGCGGCGTTGGACTTGCACGATACTGCTTTTCAGCGGCGACGAATTCGTGGCCAGTCGCAATCGCGATGAGTTCGTTGTCACCGATTCTGCGGAAGGTGACCTCCTTGCCGCCCGCCATGGAATCAAGACTCCACGCACCGTTTTTCTCTACCAGGGGAACCGGGAATGGCCAGTTTTCAGCCCCGATGTTAAGCGTCATGGATCCGTCGGCCTCCCGACACAAACGATGCATTTCCTGGTATTTTTGAACGAACACTTCGCGGTCGGCTTTATCTTGGGCATCATCATGTGAGGAAGCAAGTTCGCTGGTACCGCCCAGGATCTTCTCAATCCCATGCACATCGTTGCTCCGCACTCCTTGGAAAAGCCTTTGACTTGCTTCCGTGGCCGACGGAAATGTCGGCTGAGCGGATTCTTGGGCCAACAGCGAGTAAGCGCCATTGGTCCCCCACATCACAAGCGTCGCGAAAGGAAGCTTCGCCGACCGGGCATGCCAGGAACGCGTTTGAAGCCGTGTTTTATTTGTTAAAGACCAGGAAAGGAAGAGTGCCTTACATTGTTGAAGCAATTTCATACCAATCTCTCCTTTATGCGTCTCCGCTCACTTCTTCGGGTCTGGAGGAAAATGCTCGAACATCTTTTGCACGCCCTTGTCAAGATTCTTGATGTTCGTGCCGGATTTGTTTGAGAGGGTGTCGCTCGACGATCCTCGCCAGATCAGTGTCTTGGTGTTTGCATCGAACAGATCGATGACCAGAGTCCCCACCTTGTAGTTGTCGGCTGTTGTAGTTGATTCTCCGAAGGCACCTTCGCGCCAGCGCCAGCCACCTCCAAAGCCGTCGTAGAAAGTGTTGAGAGTTTGTCGATTCTGGGTCGTCTCCATCGCAATGATTGCGACATTGCCGCCGGATTCCACCTGCGTCCAGCCTTTCGCAGTCAGGGCAGAGTTCACGGCATCTTTGATCCGGTCCACCCAAAGCGGGTCTTGTGTTTGGACCTTTTCCCAGGAGTACGTTTTGT
>PMOK01000217.1 GCA_003162425.1 Bryobacterales bacterium
GACATTTCTATTTTGCCTTGACAGGGGGCTTGACTCGATAGTCGGAATCCGATATAACGGATACCGAGCTATGAAGGACGATCCGGCTGGTTATTTACCTCTATCCCCCGCTACTCTGCACATCCTGCTGGCGTTGGCCGGCGAAGACCTGCACGGCTACGGCATTATGCAGGAGGTGATGCGCCAATCGGAAGGGCGCTACAAGCTGGGCCCCGGCACACTGTACGACAACATCCAACGGCTCACCGCGCAGGACCTGGTGCAAGAAGTAGCGCGTCGAACAGACAGCGCCCGAAACGACGATCCACGGCGCCGCTATTACCGGCTGACATCCTCCGGCCGCGGGGTGCTTTCGGCCGAAATCTCGCGCCTTGAGACCGTTGTTCGCGACGGCAAGCTTCGCGTGCAATCCGCCAAGCCAAGGAAGGCATGATGCTTCGCTTTTTCTACGCTGGTCTTCTTCGTCTGCATCCATCGCGCTTCCGCCAGCGTTACGGCGAAGAGATGCTATGGATTTTCGATCAGGCCGCGACTCAGGGCCGGACCGCTTCGCTCTTCGCCGATGCCGTTTTGTCGCTGTGGCGCCAGTGGACGCTACGCCCGGAATTCTGGCGTCAGCCGGAAGCCGTCAATCGGGCGGCTCTCGACGGCGTGCCCGCGTTCTATATCGGTGCAGGCGATACCCCGCGCACCAGCGCGTTGATCCACGGAGGAGTGCTGTCGTTGATTGTTTTCGGCGCGGTTTGTTACACGCTGAGTCATAGCAACAGCCACGTCTTCCCGCTAGTTGGATCGCACAATCACAGCTTTTCGCACTTTCTTGAAACGCACAGCGTGAGCGCGGCGCCTACGGAACTCAGCACTAAGCTCAAGGTGAAACCTGAACCCGGAGCGTATAAGCCGTCCCCTTATTTCCGGATGATGCCGGTGCTAATGGCGCTGGACACAGATCAAGACGGAATCATTTCCGCGTCGGAAATCGCGCATGCCGCGATGGCTCTTCTCACACTTGATAAGAACGGTGACAATAGGCTCAGTGCTGAGGAATGTGGTTTGGGAAGCCCGCATCCGCCGGGAGCGGCCCTTGGTTTCATGCGTCTTCATCCGGTACTCGCGGCCTTGGATACCAATCACGACGGAGAAATCTCGGCGAGTGAGATCCTGAATGCTCCCGCGGCGTTGCTGACGCTGGATAAGAATCGGGACGGGCAGTTGACTGAAGGGGAACTTCTGCCTGATCCGGCCTACTTTCGCTCCCTAACACAGCCCAGCCGGACCAAAGGGGCTCTTCACAATACTCAACATCCGACTCCCTGAACTTAGACTGAGCCTGAGAACCTGCGAAAAATCAAGCCGGGTCGAAATTATTGATTTCACGTTACCAGCTTGTGGCGTGCGCACTCGTTCGAGCCGTGTTCGCTCTCTTGCGAACACCTTTCTTCGGAAAACATCCGGGCGTTCACACGAGTGTGAACGCGGCACGCAGGAGTGCGTGCGCTACGGGCGTCTTCATCACCTTTGGTGGGCCACTCCCTCAGGTCGCGGCTCGGTAATGCTGCGGTTGGGGACGCTACAATAGAAGTAAGAATCCCACACTGACATGAAGTTTAGACTCCTCCTTCTATCCCTTTGCCCATTGTTGCTTAGCGCCCAGTCGCTCAAAGATTTCGAGAAGCGCATCACCGAATTCACGCTCGCGAACGGAATGCACTTCATTATTTTCGAGCGGCATGAGGCGCCGGTGGTCTCGTTTCACTCCTACGTCAACGCCGGGTCGGTGGACGATCCGAGCGGTGAAACCGGGATCGCGCATATGTTCGAGCACATGGCTTTCAAGGGGACCGAGACCATCGGAACCAAGAACTGGCCGGCTGAAAAGCTAGCCCTGGATCAAGTGGAACACGTGTACGATCGCTATGACGCCGAGCGCAACAAGGGCGAGAAAGCCGATCCGACAAAGCTCGCGGCCCTCAAGAAGGAGCGCGACGCCGCCATTGAGAAAGCCAACAGCTACGTTGTTCCGAATGCCTACACACAGATCATCGAAGAAAACGGCGGCGTGGGCTTGAACGCCGGGACGGGCGAGGACTCCACCGATTACTTTTACAACTTTCCCCGTAACCGGCTGGAGCTTTGGTTCCTGCTGGAATCCCAGCGCTTCTACGATCCTGTTTTCAGGGAATTTTATAAAGAGCGGGACGTGGTTCGCGAAGAGCGGCGGATGCGCATCGAGTCCAGCCCGCAGGGAATGCTGGTGGAGAGCCTGCAGGCAGGAGCGTTTGAAGCGCATCCCTACCACAACACGGCCGCCGGATGGGGCAGCGACATCGAGAATTTCCGCGAGAAAGAAGCCGTCGCGTTTTACCGGAAATACTATGTGCCGGCCAATATCACAATTGGTATCGCCGGCGATGTGGATCCCAAGGAATGCCGGCGGATGGCCGACAAATATTTTTCCATACTCCCCGCCGGCCCAATGCCGAGTGGTCCGCGAACCGTCGAACCTCCGCAGAAGGGCGAGCGCCGGTTGCAAGTGGAGTCGCCCGCGCAGTCCTTTATGGCCATCGCTTACAAGCGGCCGAATGAGAACAGCACAGACGATCCGGTGTTCGACGTCCTGAACGAAATTTTGTCCGGCGAACGCACCGGCCTACTTTACAAGGAATTGGTTCGCGACCAGAAGATCGCGCTGGCGGCGGGCACCCAAGCATCTTTTCCGGGCGGCAAATATCCCAACCTGTTCCTGTTCTTCCTAGTGCCGAACATGGGCCACACGGTGGAAGAAAACGAAAAGGCCTGTTACAAGATTATCGAGCATGTGAAGAGCGAGAAAGTGGATGAAGGCACGCTGAATCGGATCAAGACCAAGGTGCGGGCGGACCTCATTCACAAATTGGACAGCAATTCCGGAATGGCCGCAGCTCTCACTTCCTACTACGTTGCCTACGGTGATTGGCGCAAGATGTTCACGGGAATTGACGAGATCGCCAAGGTCACCGCCGACGATGTCCAGCGGGTGGCGAAACAATATTTGATTCCGGATGCCCGGACTGTTACGTGGATCGTTGCGCCCGCTACGGCGAAGGAGGGCAAGTGAAATCGCTCATTGTCGTCCTACTGGTCTTTGCGTCGCTCGCGATGGCCCGAACCGAGGTTCATCGTGGGCCCGTTAATCTGCCTTCCTACAAAGAGCTGAAATACCCGCCGCTGCCGCCGCTTCAAGTACCCAAACCGGTGGAGTTCACACTCTCGAACGGCATCAAGGTTTTCCTGCTGGAAGATCACGAGTTGCCGCTTGTTTCAGGCGGCGTGCTTATCCGGACGGGCAATCTTTTCGATCCGGCCGATAAACACGGGGTCGCGCAACTCACCGGCGAAGTTCTACGCTCGGGGGGCACCAAAGCCAAGACGGGCGATCAGATGGATGAAGAGCTGGAGAACATGGCCGCGTCGGTGGAAAGCCAGATCGGCGAGAGTAGTGGATCGCTGTCCTTCAATTGCCTGAAGGAAAACACCGGCCAGGTGCTTCAGGTTTTCAAGGATTTCCTCACCACCGCCGAATTCCGCGAAGACAAAGTGGAGTTGGCCAAAACACAACTGCGCAGCGAGATTTCTCGCCGAAACGATGACGCCGGCGGTATCGTGGAGCGCGAGTTCAGCGACATTATTTACGGCCGCAACACGCCTTATGGCTGGCGGATCGAATACGCCGATGTGGATGCCATCCACCGCCAGGATTTGGTGGATTTCTATCATCGCTACTACTTCCCGGCCAACATCATTCTCGAAGTTTACGGCGATTTCTCCGCCAACGACATGAAGGCCAAGCTGGAGCAGCTTCTGGGCGATTGGAAGTACACGCAGCCGCAGGTTCCCGCGTTTCCAAAGGTGGAGGCCAAGCCGTCGCCCGGTGTATTTCTCGCCGCTAAGACCGACGTCACCCAAACTTTCTTCAATATCGGAGAGCTGGGGGGCGAGTATCGCGATAAGGACTATCCGGCGCTGGAAGTGGCCGCGCAGATTCTGGGCGGCGGATTTTCCAGCCGTCTGCTGCGCCGCATTCGCACCGAACTTGGCTGGGCTTATAACATAGGATCTTCGTGGGACGCCAACTACGATCATCCCGGCGTCTTCCGGATTTCGGGCAGCACGCAATCCGTGCACACTGTCGATACTTTAAAGACCATCCGCGAAGAGCTGGAAAAGTTCCGCTCTGCGGCAGTCACCGACGAAGAGTTGAAGACCGCCAAGGATACGGTACTGAACGGCTTTGTGTTTCACTTCGACCGGCCCAGCAAGACCTTGAACCGGCTGGTGCTGTATGAATACTTCGGGTATCCGCGCGACTTCCTTTTTCAATATCAGAAAGCCATCGAGGCGGTTACCAAGGCGGACATCCTGCGTGTAGCACAGAAATATTTCAAGCTGTCAGATCTGACTTATGTCGCGGCGGGCAATCCGAAGGATTTTGGAACGCCGCTCACGGCGCTGGGAATGCCGATTCATAATATTGACCTGACTATTCCTGAACCAAAGCCAGAAGCTGCGAAGGTGGATCCGGCTAGTCTGCAGAAAGGCAAGGAACTGCTGCAGCGTGTGCAGCAGGCCCTGGGTGGCGCTGACAAGCTCGCGGCCGTGAAGGATCTTATTTACCATGGCGAGGCGGGTATCGAGACTCCCGGCGCGACCATGAAGGTGAAGCAAACCAACTCGTACCTGGCGCCTTCCTCGCTGCGGCAGGATATCGAGCTGCCGTTCGCGAAACAGTCTGTTTACTCGGACGGCACAACCGGGTGGCTGTCAACGCCGCAAGGGATGATGGGAATGACGCCGGCGGTTCAGAAGCAAGTGCACGGCGAAGTGTTTCGTCAAATCCCGCCCTTGGTCATGAGCGATCGCGATGCCGATCGTACGGTTAACTATGTGGGCGAAGGAACGATTGAGATTACTTCGAAAGATGGCGAGAGCGTTCGTATGGAGGTGGATGAGAAAACCGGGCTCCCGTCGAAGATCATCTATCAGGGTAGCCAGCAGGGTCCAGTGGAACAAAGTTATTCCGATTGGCGCGAGGTGAATGGCATCCGATTACCTTTCCAGTGGATTATTATGCAAGGCGGTAAGAAATTCGCCAGCGTGACGGTTGCGGATTACAAGGTCAATTCGGGGCTGACGAAGGAAGAGATTAGTAAGAAGCCATGAAGAGTTTGATCAAAGCATGTGTTCGCAGGAGTGCGAACACGGCACGCGTGGGCGCGTGCGCTACGTTGTTAGCTGCATGTTTGAATGCGGAAACCATGCTGGAGCGGGGCAAGCGCGTGGTTAACGAGTGCCTGGACGCACTGGGCGGCGACCGTTTTTTGAGTATGCAGAACCGCGTAGTGGCGGGCCGGGCTTATTCCTTTTACCGTGAGAAGCTCAGCGGGTTAAGCATCGCCAAGATCTACACGCGTTTTGACACAGGCGTTAGCGATACTGCGCATGAGTTGGCTGTGCGAGAGCGTCAGAATTTCGGCAAGAAGGAAGATTATGGCACGCTCTTCCAGGAAAAAGCGGCTTACAATATTTCATTTCGCGGAGCGCAGCCGTTGCCGGATGACCGCTTCGAGCGGTATAGAGATACGACGCGCAGCGATATTTTCTACATCCTACGGGTCCGGATGCATGAGCCGCTGATTTTTGAATCTCGCGGCGCCGATGTTCTGCTGAACGCGCCGGTGGAGATCGTAGACATCACGGATGCCGACAATCGCACCACCACGGTGTATTTTCACCAGATCACCAAGCTGCCGGTGCGCGAGGTTTTCTACAGGCGCAATGCTGTGACCAAGGACAAGGACGAAGAGATCACGCTTTTTTCCAAGTATCGCGAGGTGGATGGCATTCAGTGGCCGTGGGCCATCGAGCGCCAGAGGAATGGCGAAAAAGTTTTCGAGATTTTCGCGGACTCCGTGAAGTTCAACGACGCCAAGATGCAGAGCGACCTGTTCGAACTGCCGTCCGACATCAAGCTGCTGAAACCGGAGTAGCCGTTTTCTGTTCCACCTTGCGCGATTCAGGCGCAAGCGGCAGCTCGATGGCGACCAGCAATCCGGGATTCGCGTTCCGCGCCGTGAGTTTGCCCTTGTGCAACTCCACCGACCGGCGGGCGATGGCGAGTCCCAACCCCACGCCGCCGCTTCCTCGATTGCGGTCCGAATCCACGCGATAAAACGGGTCGAAGATACGCGGCAGTGCCTCCGCGGGCACGCCCGGCCCGTAATCGCGAACACAAATCTCCGCCATTTCGCCCGATTTCTTCAGTTCGATATCGATGGGCGTGCCGCTGGGCGCATAGCGGATGGCATTGCGGATCACGTTTTCGACGGCGCGGCGGATTAGTTCCTCATCGCCCGACAACCTCACCGCGACCGGCGCTTTGAGCAACAATGTGCAGTCCTTGGCCTTGGCTTCGAGCAGCGAGTCGTACACAATATCGGCCAGCAATTCATCCAGTGGCACCGTCTCGGCCTTCTGCATAGAGGGGTCGCCCTCAACGCGCGTCACCTGTATTAGCTCAGCCACCAATTCGTTCAGCCGGTCGGCTTCCTTCTGAATGCGGTCGAGCATATCGTCGCGATCTTCGCCCGATCGCGCCAACTCCACTGCCACTCCCAGACGCGCCAGAGGGCTTCGCAATTCGTGCGAAATATCGAGCAGCAGGCGGCGTTCGGCGGCCAGCAGTGTCTGGATGCGGTCCGCCATCTGGTTGAAGCTGGTGGCGAGCTGGCCCAACTCGTCCTTGCGGTTGATTGCGGCGCGCGCGGAAAGATCGCCCTGCCCGAAGCGTTCCAGCACGGAGCGCAGCCGGCGGACTGGCGACGTCAGGTGATATGCGAAGGCGTAACAGAGCAGCGTCACAAGGCCGATAATCCACAGGTGCTGAGGCTGGAGGAAGAAGAAGGTCAGTGGGCGCCGCTGGTCAATCAGAAACAGCCAATACTGCTTGCTAGTATCCTGGCGCGCGATGATGGGCCGGCGCGTCGTAAAAGGAAATGGAAGCCGCCAACGGCTTCGAGTCGGCCTGCGAAGCAGTTCTGGCCGCGGCTGGCCGGTCAGCAAGTCAGTCCCTTGCGAATCGGTGAAAACCACCTGCACTTGAGCAATTCGCTGGATCTTCGCAATGACAGCGCTCAATCCGGCGCGTCCGTTGGTCTGATACGCCTGCCGGGCTTCCTCCACCTGCAGGTTCAGCAGCGTCCCAAATGGCCCGCGCGGCTCGGAAGCGCTGAACGTCAAAGCGGTGGTGATGATGACCCCGGTCATGGCGATTGCGGTTGTCGCGAGAAACCACAGCAGCGTTTTTGCGAAGAGCGATCTCATCCGGCCACCGCGTCCTCAGGGCTTTGACAGAACTGATAACCCACACCTCGAATGGTCTTGATCACTGGACGGCTGCTTTCCAGCTTCCTGCGCAGATGGCTGACATGCATATCGATAGAGCGATCGAAAGGAGTGGACTTCCGGTTGTAGAGGCTCTCCATTAGTCCATCGCGCGAGACTACGCGGCCGGCGTTGCGCATGAGCTGTTCCAGGATATCGAATTCGAGCGTGGTGACCTCGACCGCTTTGCCGTCGCAAATCACTTCCCGCGAACCTGGATCCAGGAGCACGCCGTTCACCTCGACGCGGCCGCGGTTCGATTTGGTTTCGGTCCTGCGCAGGATGGCCTTGACTCGGGCGCTCAGCTCGCGCGGGTTGAAGGGCTTGGGCAGATAGTCGTCGGCTCCGAGTTCCAGTCCCACGATCCGGTCGACGTCTTGGCCGCGAGCGGTCAACATAAGTACTGGAACACGGCTGGAGAGTCGGAGTCGCTTGAGGATTTCGAATCCGTCGAGGCCGGGCAGCATGACATCCAGGATAATCAGGTCGTAACCGCCTTGCTGGGCCAGATCGAGCGCGGCGTGACCTTCATGGACGCATTGGACGCTGTAGCCCTCGCGCTCGAGAAACTCCTTGAGGAGCGAGCAGAGTTCCACATCGTCGTCGACGATCAGTAGGCGCATTCATTGTTTATAGTACCGAATTCAAGAATTCAAGAAGCCAAGGAAGTCGAGGAAGAAGGATTCCCCTTCGCGGCTTCTTTGATTTTTGGGTTATCGGAGCGCCGATATCGTGGATGAGGAGGGTGCGCGAGATAAAATGTCGAGCCGAGCCACGACCGGCAGGGAGCGATACCACGAGTGCTGCTAGTTCTGGGTTCGTGGTAGCGCTTCCTGCCGGTCGCGGCTCAGTTTTTGTACAGTCGTACTATATAAGGTGCATGCTTGGCGCTGCACGGATTCCAGAAGGAGTTAGAGCGAAGAGCAAGAAACATATGGGTTCGAGCATTGATGATTTTCTCAAAAAGGAGGGGATCTTCGACGAGGCACAAGCACAGGCGGTCAAGGAGGTTGTGGCGTGGCAGCTCGCTGCTCAAGACCAGCCGCACTCAAGTTGACAGGCTGCTTGATCCGAAAAACGACATCACGCTTTCAAGCCTGCAGCGGGCGGCGGCGATGGTTGGACGACGTGTATCGATCGAGTTGGTTTAGGGCACCGACTCCCTTACGGTCGCGGTTCGGATTCGGGTTTCTACCATTTCACCGGCGTGCCGATTTCTAGGGGCCAGACCTTCGTTTGCGGGAAATCTTTCAACAATTTCGCCAGTTCTTCGGGACGGCCGGTTAGGGCGGGGAAGGTTCCAAAGTGCATCGGGATTACCTTTTTGGCTTTGAGCAGGCGGCAGGCTAGCGCGGCCTCGCGGGGGCCCATAGTGTAGAAATCGCCGATCGGCAGGAATGCCAGGTCCGGTTGATACAGCTTCTCGATCAACTGCATGTCGGAAAACACATTGGTGTCTCCGGAGAAATAAATCTTGCGGCCGTCCGCGAGATGCAAGACATAGCCGGCAGCCTCGCCGCCATAGATGATTTGATCGCCGTCCTGGATGCCGCAGCTATGGACGGCGTGCGTCATGGTGACCTTGAGCGGCCCAACTTCTTGCGTGCCGCCTTTATTCATCCCGCTGCAGTTTTCCACGCCTTTCGAAGTGAGCCATACGCAGGTTTCGAATATGGCGACCACCTTGGGTTTGAATTTCTTGGCCAACGGGACAGCGTCGTGGATGTGATCGAAATGCCCGTGCGTGACGAGAATCGCATCAATACGGTCGAATTTGTGGGCCTTGGGGTACATCGGATTCCCGTCCACCCAAGGATCCATCACGATTACTTCGCCGGAATCCAGGCGGAACTGGAAACATCCATGACCGAGCCAGGTGATCTCAACCATTTCACAATCCTTTCTGCGGCGGGTGGGTTGCCGGAAGCTGTATGCCGTCTCCGAACTTGGCGACGCCGGGGATGGACACCGGCAAGCGGCCGGTGATTGCAATTTCACCGAACAGTGCTTTTGCGAGCGCGGTTTCGGAGGTGGGAGTGGGGCTATAGGTTGTGACGTAGGCGCTGGCATTGGGGAAGGTGCGCGCCAGATATGGATTGCCGAGAGCGGCCAGCGTCACCGGGATCTTGCCCGCGATGAGGCCGTTTAGGAAGTCGGGATAAAAGCCAGCCAGCGCGACATTGCCGCGATAGGCGCTGACGCTTACAAAGGCGGCTACGATAATCTGATCGCAGCCCGAGGTTTTCTGCGTCACCTGGTCCAGGTCCGCCTGGCTCATGCCCGGATCGAGCGCGTTAGTGGTCATGCCGGGCGCGCGCTTCTTGACTTCTTCGATCAATCGCTGTCCTTGCTGGCCATGGCGGTTCTCGCTGAGAGTAATCAGGCAAGCGTTGTCGGCATGGCGGAGCGGGAGCTGATCCTTTTGATCGGTCACCAGCGTGACGGCATGATCGGCCACCTGTTGAGCGCGCTCTTCGTCTTCGGGAGAGTCCACCTGATCGGCGATTACATCCAGATCTACTGCACGTTTGCGGCTCAATCCGAGTTGCACTTTGGCCGCTAGCACCTTGGCCACGCTTTGGTCGAGGCGCTGCCGGGTGATTCTGCCGCTCTGGACGGCGGCCACTACGCCATTGATGGCATCCTCGGCGCGCTTGGGCATCAGCAGTACGTCGTTACCCGCTTCCAGGGCACGAACGGAGGCTTCGCCAGTGCTGAACATGGCAGCCAATCCCTGCATGTCCATGGCGTCGGTGACCACGATTCCACGAAAGCCAAGCTCTTCCCGGAGGACACCCGTGATGATTTTAGAGGACACGGTGGCGGGTTCGTCTTTAGACTCCAAGGACGGAACCGCGATGTGCGCCGTCATGATCGCGTCCACGCCCGCGGCAATGGCGGCGCGAAACGGCTCCAGCTCGACGGCGTCAATACGTTGACGATCGGCATCAATACGGGCCAAGCCGAGATGGCTGTCTTGGGCCGTGTCGCCGTGGCCCGGAAAATGTTTGGCGGTCACCAGAACGGGGCTGAGTTTTTCCGAATGAGCGCCCAGCACATAGGCACGCACGAACTTGGAAACCTGGGCCGGATTCTCGCCGTAGGAACGGATGTTGATGATGGGGTTGTCGGGGTTGTTGTTTACATCGGCCACCGGCGCGAAGATCCAGTTGACGCCGAGCGCCCGGGCATCCCTGGCGGTTGCGGCGGCTTCCGCGAAGACACCGTCCAGATCCTGAGCAGCAGCGAACGCCATGTTCGCGGGCCAGGGCGTGGTGGCATTGACGCGCATGGACGCGCCGCGTTCGAAATCGGCACCCACCAGGAGGGGAAGCTTGGATATCTTCTGCATGCGGTTCAGCAGAGCGGCCATCGCGTAGGGCTCCGCGTTCTTGATACCGCTATTCATGGAATGGCCAGTGACGATGAGGCCGCCCACGTGAAGATCCCGCACGAAATGTTCATACTTCTTCGAAATGGTGGAACGGCGATGAGCAGGCTCGCCGTAGATCGGCATGATCAGGAGTTGGGCGACCTTGTCGCGCAGGGTCATGGTACGCAACCAGGTGCGGACGGTGAAGTTCGTGGGGCTGGTCTTCTTACTAATGCCCTTGGGACGTGTGGCGGCGTTCACGAGCCAAGTGCACAGGGTCAGGGCGCAGCCGACGCGGAAAAGAAGGCGCATTCATCTCTACTGTAACTGGTTCATCGGTTCTTCGGTTCTTCAGTTCTTCGGTTCGGAGGCACGTGGGTTCTTCTGCTCCGAGCGGTCAGGGCGAAGATAGGAACCGAAGAACCGAAGAACTGAAGAACCGAAGAACTAGCGCGGTGAACGCCGCGCTACTTTTTCGATTTTTGGGAGTTGGGAGGCTGGAGGCTTTCTGGCGGGTTGTTGGCGCTTCCGGAGCAGGCGATTTACGGAACGGACGAGATGGCTGACTTCGTGGGAACTTTTCTGGATCACCACGTCGGCGCCGGTGTTGGCTTCGTTGAGTCCCAAAGTGTCGGTGAAGCCCGAGATCAGAATCACGCTGACGGTTGGATTCTGCTTCCGCAAGCGCGTGATGAACTCCACGCCATTCATCTTCGGCATCTTATAATCGGTGACCACGACATCGAACCGTTGTTTGCCACACAGTTCGAGAGCGTCCTGCGGCGCACCGGAGGTCATCACTTTGTGGCCCAGCTCCTCAAGGACACTACGGCGCGCTGATAATCCGAGGCTGTTGTCGTCGAGCAGAAGAATGCGTCCGCTGAGGCTGGAGGAAGTAGATGAGTTCGGCATCGAGAAGAACAAAGTGAAAATATCATTCTGTAACACGACTGTCAATCGATTTCTACCAGCTTGGAAAAAAGCAAGATCGAGAGCTTGACTACTAGGGCTGAGGTGTGCGCCCAACTCGCTATTCAACTTCGCGAGGCGCTGTATAACCACCCTTGGCGATCACCGAATACTTGATCGGCTTGTGCTTCTCGTCGACGATCTTCAGGGCGTCGCCGTTCTCCGGGTTCACCAACTCCACCTTGATCTTGCGGAATTTTCCGTCCTTGGCCTGGTTGGAGGGATGGTAAGCGAGGGAATACTGATTGCGGAGCGCCTGCGAGATGTTTTGGAAGATGCCTGGATACTCGCCGAAGAAGCGGGGGAAGAAGGCCTTGCCGCCGGTTTCCCGTGCGAAGGTGTTCATCTCGTTATCGGCCTGCAGAAAGTCCATGCGCTGCATGGGACCCATGTACTGGTCGGCCATGATGCGAAACGCCTGGAGAATGCTGATCGCATAGATGGGAACTCCGCCTTCCTGAATGGCCTTGCGCGCCTTGTCGAATGTGAGCTTACTGAAAGTGTCGCGGCCGGTTGCGATCAGCAGGATGGCTTTGCGTCCCTCAATATTGTTCATCCGTTGCACGGTGTCCACCACGGCATCGAACAAGTTTGATTCCGAGAACCCGGGAATGCGTAGGCGTTGCATGGCCTCCTGAACCTTCATCCGGTCCGTGGTGAAATCGCAGAGAATTTCAGGGCGCATGTCAAACGCGACAATGGCGACGTAGTCTTCCGGCTTCAGCGTTTGGACGAATCCGTATGACGCTGTCAAAGTTTCATACCAACCTTGGCTCCAGTATTGCTGGAACTTGTTGTCGAATTCGATCACCATGGCGATGGTCATGGGAGCATCGGCGTTGGTGCTGAAAGTGCTGATTTGCTGCGGGACATTGTCTTCCAGGACGCGGAACTTTTCTTTAGGTATGTTGGGGATGAAGTTGCCCTTGTTGTCGAGCACGGATACTTCCACCTGCACCGCAGTGACGTCGCTATGGAAGGTGGGAAGGTTGGTGGGTACTTCCTTGTCCTTCTTGTACTGAGACGGTATGGGAGGCTGGTCAGTGTCGGTGGTGGTGTCCGCGGGCACAGTCTTTTTCGGTTTGGCCACCGTCTCGGACGGTTGGGACTGGGGACCCTGCTGGGCCGTGGCAACCGGTAGGCGAAGCCCGGTCAGCAGCAACACCAGCGTTAGCATCACGGCGGCTTTCAAGTATTTCATAAGACCCTTGAGGGAACTATATCAACAATACGGACGCCTTGGCGGCTGCGGGAGTTTCCCGAGCGCCTATGCACTATTTTAACCCCGGTGAAGGACGGGGGTTGCAAGCGGAGCGCAAGCCTCCGGCTTGCGGCCTGGCAAGTCGGAGACTTGCCCCACGTTAGTGGATGGTAGGACCGCTGCCCGGACCCTGCTTGCGCAAGTACACCTGGAATTTTTTCCGCGCGCGCCGCAGCTTGTAGTCGCGATACTGGCGGCGGATAGGGCCGGCCAAGTCGAACCGGAGATTGGGCGTTTTGAGAAAGAAGTACCCGAACAGCAGGCCGCCGAGATGCGCGAACGCACTTACGCCGCTGTTCGCCTGGAAGGAACTGAGAAACGCGATGGCGCCGATGATCAGCACGAACCACTTCATCTGCATCGGAAAGATGAAGCCAAAGAGGATGGGCCGGTCAGGGAACAGCATAGCGCAAGCCATCAGGATGCCAAAGATGGCGCCAGAGCTTCCAATGGTGCGCACGGCGGGATTGCCCCAGGGCAGCAGGTAGTTCAACACAACTACGCAGATGCCGGCGCCGATTCCACAGAAAAAATAGAACTGTAGAAAACGGCGGGTGCCCCAGGTCTGCTCAAGATCCGCGCCAAACATCCAAAGCGCCAGCATGTTCCAGATGATATGCCCGAAGCCCGCGTGCAGGAACAAGTAGGTGGCCAGCTGCCATACGAAGAAATATTTGACGACGAACGCCGGAGTGAGCGCCAGGAATTGCAGCGGCCCGTCCAATTGAACCAACTGAGCGAAAAATCCGATGAGAAAGACCGCGACGTTGGAGATCAATAGCCATTTCACGCCCTTGGGGAAACCAGGAACGTAAAACACGCCCGTTGCTCGGGTTCTACTGCGGAAAGACATGAAGAGACCGCCCGCCTAGATCCAGAATATCAAAATGGAGTTGAGTTATCGATGGATTTCTTCGCAGGCGCCTCCACTGGCAGAAGTTTGGCCGCCAGCACTGAAGCACCGAACTTGAGCCCAATAGCGAGCGCGATCCAGACTAGCCAATGCGAGAAGAATCCGGTGGAGATGGGAAAGGTTTCCGTCCACCCCAAATCCGCGGTGAGACGCCATAAACCCATCACGAACGCGACAAGCGCGGAGGGAGTTACCAGGGCGACCAAAACGTCCGCTGCCTGAGCTGAACTCGCAACGGTTCGCCTCACTACAGCTTGCAACCGGTTATCCGGAAATGCAGACACAGGTCTGACCGCTGCGGGTTCGAACACCTCTTCCATTCTTGTCACCGGCATTTCCTCACCACCCAAGAAACTAGATGCACGAAGTCGGCCAAAGTTTCTGAAATGCGCGCAGACTAGTACTGCCAACGTTGCTTGTACTTAACGGACTCCTAGCGGCAGGGGCAGGAAAACGATGAGGTCGCGGAGGGCACAGGGTGTGGCGAGGCGCCACATCATTGTTGCGTGATTCAGAATCGCGAATCGAAAAACACACTCGCGGATTGTTCTTCTACCGAATCCTGGATGACTGGTTGTGGATTTCCATAGCGGTTCAGTACTACGGCGCACAGTTGCAGTATCGCGGCGCCGCTGACCCATACCTGCCAGTGGGAAAACAACCCGTCTGTGATGGGGAATTGATTTGTAACCTTGACATCGGCCGCCAGGCGCCAGAAGGCCAAAACACACGCCATTACTGCTGCGGGAGTAAGTAACGAGGCCAGCGCCAGGGCGACGGGTTTGTCCTTGCGCCGCTTTTGGCGGACCTTAGTTCCTCGACTGAGTCGTATTCGAACGCGCATTCCGGTAGAATCTCTAGTTTACCAGTTCCACACACTTCAACTATCGACACAAAGGATCAAACTCGTTATGAAAAAGATAAAGACCGCCCTGATCGGCACTGGTTTCATGGGCAAAGTCCACGCCGAGAACGTTCGACGGCTGGGCAACGTTGAAATTGCAGCGGTTGCCGATTTCGCCGATGAGCCGGCGCGGAAGTTCGGCGAAGCGATTGGCGTCGAGCGTACTACCGGCGACTATCACACCTTGCTGAAGGATCCGGAGATCGACGC
>PMOK01000101.1 GCA_003162425.1 Bryobacterales bacterium
CCGACGCCCTCGTCGGCTTGCCGGGTTCACTAGCGAGGAGCGGGTCCTGGGCGACCCGCGCGAACCAGGGGGTCCGCCCCACGACTGCATTTGGATCGGCAGCCTTGGGAAAAGTAAGCACCGTCCTGATAGAATCGGTGCCGGAGGCGCGCCGTGAAGACTGACTTAGAAGTTCTCTCAGCAGGGACTCACGCGGTGGTGAACCAGGCTCCACCGCTCGTGGACTACAATCTCTTCAAAACGGATGGCGTGCTGGTGGAAGCTTTGGAGCGCGAGGGCGCCGGCTGGGCGCGAGCGCGTCTCGAAGAATTTGGCCGGCTGACTGGTACCGAAGAAGCTATCCGTTGGGGATTCCAAGCCAACGAGAATCCGCCGTTGCTGCACACGCACGACCGGTTTGGACACCGCATCGATGAAGTGGAATTCCATCCGGCCTGGCATTCCCTGATGCGGCTTTCCATCGAGCACGGCTTGGCCAGTCTGCCGTGGACGGAGCAGAAACAAGGCGCGCACGTAGCTCGAGCGGCGCTCATGCTGCTTGCTTCCGAGAACGAGGCGGGGCACACGTGTCCGGTCTCGATGACGTATGCGGTGGTTCCCGCACTGCGCAAGCAGCCCGACCTGGCGCTGGAATGGGAACCGCACATCCATCGCTTGAAGTACGATCCGCGCGCCCGGCCCGTGTCCGAAAAAGCCGGCGCCCTGATGGGCATGGCGATGACCGAGAAACAGGGCGGGTCGGATGTACGCAGCAACACCACGCTGGCCGAAACAACCGGGGGTGGTGCCTACGTTCTCACCGGCCATAAGTGGTTCTGTTCCGCGCCGATGTGCGATGCTTTTTTGGTTCTGGCGCAAGCATTGGGCGGACTCACCTGTTTCCTCGTGCCGCGCTGGACTCCGGATGGCCAGCGCAACCAGTTTCACATCCAGCGTCTGAAGTCGAAGCTGGGCAACCGCTCGAATGCTTCCTCGGAAGTTGAGTTCGACGGAGCCTGGGCGCGGATCGTGGGCGAAGAAGGCAGAGGAGTGTCCACCATCATCGACATGGTGCAGCACACGCGTCTGGATTGCGTCATCGGATCGGCGTCGCTAATGCGGCAGGCGCTGGTACAGGCTATTCATCATACGCGGCATCGCAAGGCATTCGGCCGTTTGTTGGTGGATCAGCCGTTGATGCAAAATGTTCTGGCGGATCTGGCGCTGGAATCGGAAGCCGCGACCATGCTGATGATGCGCCTGGCGCGAGCCTTCGATGCGCGCCAAGAGGATGCCGGCGAGCGCGGTTTCGCACGCCTCGCGACGGCTGCGGCGAAATATTGGGTGTCCAAACGCGGTCCGTCGCAGGTGAACGAGGCACTGGAATGCCTGGGCGGCAACGGATTCGTGGAAGAATGCATTCTTCCGCGTTTGTACCGGGAAGCGCCGCTCAATTCCATCTGGGAAGGTTCGGGCAATGTGATTTGCCTGGATATCCTGCGCGCGATGAACAAAGAGCCGGAGGCGGTGGAGAGTGTTCTGGATGAGATCCGGCTGGCGCGCGGGAGCGACCGGCGGTTCGACGCCTTCACGAAAATACTTGAAAAAGATTTGACGGAGCCCGTGGCGGAGCTGGAGGCGCGGCTATTGGCGGAACGGTTGGCGCTGGCTTTACAAGCGTCCCTGCTGATTCGTAATAGCATCCCGGAAGTGGCCGATGTGTTTTGCGGATCGCGATTGTCGGACGAGGGCGGCCGAGCGTTCGGAACACTTTCGCCCAGCACAAACTTCCAGGCGATTATCAATCGGGCGTTTGAAACTTGAGCGCCATGTAATCTTCGTCGATGCATTGCTCGCCTACGCGCAGGGCGCGGCGTTCGCGGCCATAGGATTCGAATCCAACCGATGCGTAAAGTTTCTGTGCCGCCACCTGGCTGACTGCTACCGAAAGCTGGACTTCTTCGAGATCCGGTATTTGGCGCACGCGATCGAGGAGCGCTGAAAGAAGCGCGCGTCCTATGCCTTGCCCGCGCCGAATCGGCCACGTACATGCCCCACACGCGTCCCTTGTGTTTTCGCTTGAGCGTTTGATTACGGAAGAACCCGGCCGTGCCGGCGAGTTGTCCGTCGATGAAAGCGCCCAGCACAAAATTTTCGAGGCTTGCGGCGTTGAGGCGTGCGGCCACCGTTTCAACGGACGTGGCGCGATGTTCGTCCTCCGATTCGCCGAAGGCTTGCGGGTGCTGTTGGAGCGCCTGCAATCGGAGATGCCAGAAGGCGGCGGCGTCTTCAGGGCCGAGGAGACGGATCATCTGAGGCTAGCGTACACCTTGCGCTCGAATCAGTGCGAGTGTGAAAAATGCTGAATATTAAGAAACTCACATTGAGAAACGAATCGCCCGACCGGTTCGTCTTCCCCGTTGGAGGAATCGAAAAATGAAAAGGATGATTCTCGCGGTGCTGGCCATTGCGCCGCTTTTTGCCCAGGCGCCGCCGCCCCCGCCGCCCATGCTGCCGCCCCCTGAGCTCGACCATCTGGTTGCGCGGATCGCACTTTATCCCGATCCGTTGCTGGCTCAAATCCTAGCGGCGGCCACTTATTCCAACGATATTCCGGATGCGGCCGGCTGGGCGGATCAGCATCACTATTTGACCGGACAGGCTCTCGCGGATGCGATCGCGGCCGATCACCTGCCTTGGGACCCAAGCGTCCAGGCGCTCCTGCCTTTCCCCTCGGTGCTGGACATGATGGCATCCGATATGAACTGGACCACGCGGCTCGGTGACGCTTTTATGGCGCAGCAACAGGATGTGATGGACGCTGTGCAGAGACTTCGCCGTCAGGCCCAGGAGTTCGGATACTTGAGAACCAACGGATCCGTGGTGGTGAGCGGAGGGCCCTATATCGCGATCACTCCAGTCAACCCTGGATTCATCTACGTGCCCTGGTACGATCCTGCGGTGGTCTTTATCGCGCCTCGGCCAGGATTCTTTGTAGGCGGCGCGATTCGTTTCGGTTTTGGCATAAACATTGGCGTTGCGTTCCGGCCTTGGGGCTGGGGTTATAACCGCTTTGATTGGGGTGGGCACGGGGTGTTCATCAACAATGCGCCTTGGAGGCGAACCTGGGTAGACCGCGGCCGCTATGTTCACCCTTACACGGTGCAGCGCTACACAGGTCCCCGTCCGGCCGAGCGGCATGAGCTGCATGAGCGTTCGGAAAAGGAACGGTCAGCGGCGCGGGAGGGTCGCGCGAGAGTGGAAGAGCATCGGGAGCACGAGCGGCATTAGAATAACGGCACCGGCTCCGTTGAAGACGCCCATCCAGAAATATTGATTCTACGGGACACGCTCGTAGCGCACGCACTCATGCGCGCCGTGCTCGCACTCTTGCGAACACCCGTGACGACCGAATCCCAGGCGTTCATCAGGAGTGTGAACGCAGCACCGAGGAGTGCGTGCGCTACGGCGCGTCTTCATTACCTTTGGTGGGCCAGCAGGCCCATGGGAACTCCCTTACGGTCGCGGTTCGGAAACGCGCGTTACCGAACCGCGACCGTGAGGGAGTCGGTGATTAAATAAACGCCGTGGTCTTGACGCCGGAGACGTCGAAACGTTTCCGGCATCGCATGTTCTTGCACATTACCTTGTCATCCAGCAAAACCATATAGCTGGCGGCCTTCTTGAACTTGGCGCGGTCACGTTCATCCGCATTGCCCGGCAGGCGATCCACCTTGGTGCGGACCAGCCAGCGCAAATCGTAACTCTCTACGCTACGGCACATCGGGCAGTTCAGCGTGATCGGCTTGGTGGTTTGAGATTCCTTGTAAAAGGCGCGTTCGTCCATATGTTTTAAGTGTAGGCCACGGCGTGCGGCGTTGAAACCTTTGCGAAGCTCGCGTCCAACCGGCGCGCGAATTCGTCCACGTCGGTTTTGCTGATGTTGAGCGGCGGGGAGATGCGCAGTACGTTTCCAGCGAAGCCGCCTTTGCCGATAAGAATCCGGTTTTCGCGCGATGCCTCGAGCAACGCCGCTGTCTGAGCGGTAGCGGGCTTCTTGGTTTCCCGATCTTCCACCAGTTCCAGGGCCTGCAATAGTCCCATGCCTCGCACGTCGCCGATGATGGCGTGCTTTTCTTTCAACTCCATCAATTTGTCGCGAAGGTAGGCGCCCACCTCGGCTGCGTTGATGGAAAGCTTGTGGTCCTCAATGAAATCAATCACAGCTTTCGCCGCGGTGGTGGTGATCGGATTCCCGCCGAAGGTAGAGATGGTGGCGCCCTTCAGCGAATCGGCCACCTCCGGCCGGGCGATGGTGAGTCCGATGGGAGCGCCGTTCGCCAGACCCTTAGCGCTGGTGATGATGTCCGGCTGCACGCCCCATTGCTCGATGCCAAACCACTTGCCGCCGGTGCGTCCCCATCCCGTCTGCACCTCGTCGCTGATGAACAAGCCACCGTATTTTTTGACGGCGTCGGCCACGATGGGGAAATATTCCTTGGGCGGAGTGATGAAACCGCCGACGCCCTGGATGGGCTCGGCAATGAATCCGGCGATTCTTCCGGATGTTGTAGTGCGGATCACTTCCTCGACATCCTGCGCGCATTTGACCTCGCAGGAAGGATACGACAATCCGTAAGGACAGCGGTAACAGTATGCGTTCACCGCATGGACGATGCCGGCTTGCGTAACAGGCCCAAGACGCCAACTGGATTGCGCGGTGAGTCCCATCGCGAGCGACGACCGGCCGTGATAGGCGTAACGAAGAGCTACTATCTCCGTCGAGCCGGTGTAGCAGCGCGCGGTGAGAATAGCGGTTTCGTTGGCTTCGGTGCCGCTGTTGGTGAAGAACGATTTGGTGAGCTTTCCACCGGGCGTGATCTGGGCTAACTTCTTCGCGAGTGCGGCTTGCGGCTCATTGGCGAAGACGGTGGAGACATGCTGTAGCCGATCGATCTGCGCGTGCAGCTTTTTATTCACTTCCTCGTTGCAGTGACCGACGCTGATGGTGACGATTCCTCCGAAGAAATCCAGATACTGATTTCCATCCGCATCCCACACGTATTGATCCTTAGCATGTGAGACCACCAGCGGTTCTTTGTAGTAGTGGAAGACAGAGGGGAAGAGATGGTCCCGGTTTGCGAGAAGAATGTCTTCTTTGGTCATGTCTGATTCTAATACGGGAACCGTTTCTGGTTTCTGGTTTCTCGTTTCAAGTTTCTGGTTGCCCCCGCAAGAAGCGTTGAACGGCGAGTGGGACGATCTATTCGACGATCACGGCCGAGCAGTTAGTAACCCGCGCGCAGATTGACAATCCGATTGACAATCGGCGCAAACTGCGCGGTTCAGCAACCCGCGCGCAGGATTACATCCCAATGTCACTTAGTTTTGCCGGGGCTGAACGATCTGAAGTGGTGGTGGGGCGGACCCCGGGGCGGACCCCCTGGTCCGC
>PMOK01000223.1 GCA_003162425.1 Bryobacterales bacterium
TCGCAGTTTGGACAGTTGACCATTTAAGATTCCTCCAAGGCACAGTTCCCTTATACAAGAATTCGCGCCGATGCGCTACGCTTTCGCCTTGGCTTGCCGCCGCCGGGTAGTGGGCGGCACAACGCCATTCAATCGAAGATACATGAAAAGCTGCTGGCGGTGGGTGAGCTCGTGCTCTTTGATGAGCTGGAGCATTTCCAGGCGCGTGACCCGCTGTCCGTCCATGCGGATGATTTCGCCGGCGTAAAACTCGGCTGGTTTGGCGGCCAGCTCTGAGGCGCGGCGTTCCATTGCGGATCGGAGTTCCTTGGCCAGCGCGGCCGCGTCTTCCGTTTTTGGCAACTCGGCTACGAGCTTTCCGATGTTTTCCCGAAACTGCGGCGTGGAGAGGTCCTCCTGGCCTGCGAGCAGCAGACCACTGAGGCCGTAACCGGCATCCAGAATGTGCCGCGCGGTGGCGCCGAAAGTCATCAGATCGGCGCAGGGTTTGAAATCCAGCTTGTAAGGTGCGAAATCTTCCACTGCCTGCGCAGTGTCTTCGCGAACGGACTTCCAGGAACTGAGTATTGAATCCAGGCGTGCCATGACTAATTATTAGCACGCAATTCACTCCAGGGGTTGTAGGGCGTGTTGGAGGATTGCTTCAGCCGATGCCGAGCTTGGCTTCGATGCGGGTAAAGCGGTTGCCGACATCGATAACTTTGCCGGTGAGGGTGTCGAACTTGACATCCAAACCATTGAAGCGCGCGTCGACGCGGGTTTCCAGGTTGCTGATCCGCGTCTCGACACTGTTGAATCGGGCATTCGTGGAGCTGTGATGAACGACGTTCGTTAAGATCCCGATCAGTACGGCGAAAGTCGGTATCCCGATGGCGAGATAGAGCTGGATGTCCGTCACTGAATAAATTGTACTGCCGCGGGGGTGAATCCCTCTCAGGCGGGATTCGAAAAGCTTCGCTGATCCCAGATCGGCTTTGATGCGGATGCCTTTACGGAGTGAGTGCAGCGAGTTAGCCTTCCATTTGGTTAATCATTTCCTGCAGAGGCAAGGACACCCAGTCTGCCGCATGGTATTTTAGATTCAATCGAATGATTTACGGCTTAAGGAGTGTTCGCTATGTTAGAGATCTACACGGAGTTCTTTGGTTATCTCGACAAGCATAACGGCTCAATACGGGAGCGCCTTGGGGCGGACGTCAAACAGTTTGCCGTGCTGCTGCGCAGGCAACCGAAATCTTTCGGGCCGGATCTGGGGCGGGAGTTCGAAACATACTTGACGCGGTTGATTCGTTACGGGCTAAAGACCGCCACAATAGAGCCCTACTTTCTTAATTTTTTCAAACGCAAGGGCGTGGCGCTGAAGTCACCGCGGGGCGCCAAGATCGTTCTTGACCCGCGCACATCCGGAAAGAGACTGTCCGCCAAAGACATCGCCGAGATTCGGAAGGCTCTGGCTTCCGCGGTGGCTGTGGCGAGTAAGCTACAGTCGCCGCCAGAGGACGAACTCCCTGGATCGGACGACTTGATGGATGATCGCTACATCGCGGGGGGCGGAGAAGGGGGCGCCCCATCTGGTGGAGGTGGAGGCGTCGGACATCGTGGAGGCGTCAGGAAGCGGCCACGGATACTTGTGGAAGTGGCACCACCGCTGCGAGTTCCCACGCGCAGCCTCCCTACCCGTTTTTCTCCGACCGAGGTACCCCTCGCGCCCAGCGGGCCTGCCACCGCAACACCTTCCGAGAAGCCTTCGCGCGAGATCAACGTAACCGGCCACAAGCTGGACGGTGCACAGGTTTCGCGGTTCATTGCGGGACAAGAATATCGGCTTCGGTTTAGTGTAGGAACTCCCGTTGCGCAGAACCTTGCTGAGGGAAACACAGCCGTCCAGGACATCCCGCAAGGCGGGCTACCCACTCACTGGGTGGTTACATCTACCGACGTCGAGTTCGTAAATGCACCTTCGGCGGCTAAGGTACAAAAGACCGGCAATTGTTGGGTGGCCGAATTCGATTTACTGATCCCGGAGGAAGGTGAAAGCGACACCCAGACACTCGCCATCAAGGCCGGGGCTGGCGCGGCGAAACTGCTGGTAACCATCTACGCCGTCGCCGGGAAGACGCGCGAAGTTTATCGCGAGGTTTCGGTCCGCCTGGACGGCGCGCCATGGCTTTCTAGGGATGAAACGGTCAAAGCTCCCATGCACGTGCATCTCAAGACTACGCATGAGTGGACCACGCCGGCTGAGCAGATTCAGGTCTCTATCGTAAGCGGTCTGGCGATTGTCTCCACACAGAAGTTCTTCCTGGAAAAGCACGATCTCATCGAACCCTTCAGCGCCACCGACAACCTCATCAGCACACCGATCGGGAATGTTCGGGATTCCCTTGAACAACTGCGGGAAGCGCACAGCGACTATCTCGACGACCTCGATGCCGCGGATCTTGCCCGTCGCCTCGCCACAGGAAATTGGAGACCGGATTCCGGTTACCAAGGCGGTAGTTGGGCGCCTTTACCAGACGAAGCCGATCCTCCGCACAAGGCAGCCTTTCAGCAAGTGCAAGCCAGCGACGAATGGCGGGCACTGGCAAGCGATGGCTACGAGCTATACAATAGCTGTTTCCCGAAGGGTTCGAAACTAAGAGCGCTGCTGGAACAACTGGTGCCGGGAAGCCGCGTGGATTTCCACTGGACCGGCCAAAGCGGTCCGGGCTTTGTTTCGCACGTGCCGTGGGCGTTGATGTACATGGAGGAGGTCGGGGTATCCGGGCCAGTCCCGGATCCCGAAAAGTTCCTGGGTTTGCGTTTCCGAATTGGAACGCGGTCGTGGGATGTCAACAACGGCTCGGTGGCGGTCGGCGGATTGGACTCCACCTATTCGATGGATCTGCTTTATTGGGGAAACCAAGCCGGCGACGATGTCGCAATAGAATCCCAATGGCAAGCCGATGAGTACAAGCTGTGGAAGTGGTCGAAGCTGCTGCCGGATCTGGCCCTCCCGGACCCGAAACAGCAGCTCATACGGGCGCTCGATCAGCCGGCCCCCGCGCCCGTGGGAGTTCTCTACTTCTACTGCCATTGCAGTGTGGGCAATGGAGCACAGCCAGTCCTGCGTTTTGGCAACACTGCCAAAGCCCCGGATACTCTCAGCCGCACGGACATTTCGCAGCGCAACCTGCCGGACGGGCCGCTGGTGTTCGCAAACGCCTGCACCACTTCCCAAGCGGATCCGCACATGACCAGTGAACTGGAACAGAGATTCTTCGGGCGTGGTGTCCGCGCATTCATCGGCACCGAAACCAAGGTTCCCACGCGGCTGGCCAGCAAATTCGCGTGGTTGTATTTTCAGTTCCTGTACCGGCGGGCTGATCCCGAGTCCAAGCCCATGGCGGCGGGCGAAGCGCTCACTCAGGCGCGCATATTTCTGTGGACGCAGTACAAAAACGTAGGCGGGCTGTTTTACAGCTTGACTAACCAGTACGATCTTTACCTGGCTTCCAATGAGGAAGTGCTGGCGCTTGCACAGACGAAAGGCTAAACGGTAGGAGTTATGAAACATCAATTAACCAAGCTGGAGAAGTTTCTAACGGCTGACTATGACGCTCAGTTTGCGCTGTTAGCCGACCCCGAAACAAAATCGGAAGTCCAGGCCTGGATGGGGCCGGATGCGTTCCAGCAATTCCTCAGTTTCGCGCCCTCCCCCGCAAGTCATCTGGGAGTGGGGCCGAAGAATATCCTCTTTGCGCCCGGCGTTATGGGATGCACTCTCGAGAGCAAAGGACTGGGCGGAGTGTGGTGGTTAGACGTTGTACGGGCGCGCGACAAACTGAACGAACTGCGCCTTACCGACGACGGCGCCCGCGAGATCGACGAAGACGCGGATGTAAAACCAGGCACCGTCGACCAGGCCTACATTCCCTTCCGCAAAGCCGTCGCGACTTCCGGGACCTTCGGAGGAAGCATTGAATTCCCCTACGATTGGCGCAAGTCCTTCCGCAGTTCCGTGGACCTTCTACGAGATGAAATCAACCAGGTCTTCGACGACTATCAGAAGCCGGTCCACTTGGTAGGACACAGCATGGGCGGCCTGATGATTCGCGCGGCCTTGATGGTGCACGGCAAAGACCTCTGGAAAAAAGTGGGCCGGATTGTTTTCATCGGCACTCCCCACTATGGGTCGACATCCATCGCCGGATATCTCAAGAATCATCTGTGGGGCTGGGAAGAAGTCGCGGTTCTTGCCATGTTCCTCAGCCGGGAAACGTTTCGATCGCTGCGCGGTGTGCTGAGTCTGCTCCCGGCTCCCAAGGGGATCTATCCCGGAACGCGCCATGGCGAGGATCATCCGTGCGCCAACTTCGATATGTACGACGCCCAGGCCTGGAAGCTTGGCCTTAATGTCAGCGAAACCTTGAAGCTCCAAAATATTCTCGACGAAGTGAAACAGTTTTATACGGATCTTTATAACTGGCACACTTCTCTTCTTCAGGAATACAAGGACCGCATGCTGATGATCGCAGGAGTAGGGCAGGAGACGCTGTTCCGTTTGGAGTTCGACGCAGCATTCTGGGGGCTATGGGAGAAGACCAAAAAGATCACCCACGTCACTCAGTGCGACGTCAATCGCGACGGGGACGGACGCGTGCCGCTGGCCTCCGCGGAGCTGGAGGACGTAACCATCCGTTATGTAATCGGCCAGCACGGCGGGTTGCACAATATCCCGGCTGTTGCACGCGACACTATAACGTGGATTTCCGGCGGCAGCATTGGCGACCTCAAGCTCTCCAAGACTTGCGCGGGCGCGCAGAAATCGCATCTTTCCGCGGAGGACCAGGTAAGCTCCGCCCCGCTACTCGAAGGATCCACTACAGAGAGCAAGTTCCGTGACTTACCTGATTACGAGAACCCCACTCCCCAATTTCGGGCAAAGATCGAAAGCGACCTTGACGCGGGGAGGATACCGCAAGTCAACCTTGTAAAAATTCTGTAAGCGTTCATTAATCTATCGCGCAATCGCTGGGGGTCAGCGAGTCCCAGGGCAGTTTTGCCGCCCAGCCCAGTGGGTGGTGATTCGGCACGCCCTTGATTCCGTGCGCGATGATTGCGTCCCGCGTGTCCGGAGCCCGTGTCCCAAAAAAACGTGAGGGCGGTTTCACAGGTCGGCGCAAGGGATATGAGCTGACTTATGACGACTTTTGCAGGCTGGTTTCCGAGCCATATTCTCAGCCGGTGATCGCGCCTCTCTTGAGCGATTGGTACGGATACGAGATCGCCGGTCAAGGACCTGAAACGCTTGTGCGCTCGGAGCACGGTCACGTGGTAGATCTTCGCGGTCTGCACAATCGAATTCAGATTGACCCGGCGAAGCAATACGCTATCTACCAGCGAGCGATGGACCTCTGGCGATGACGTCTGAATAGCAGGGCTCTACTGCTCACAATTTTTCGCGCCGCCGTGATTTTGAATTTGGGTTGCCACCTCGCTGTAGCCGTTCTCAAGAGCAGCCTGATAAGGAGTTTTGCGATTGTTGCCGCACAAAGTCGGATTCGCTCCCCGCTCCAGCAGCAGCTTTACTACCTCGCCCTTCCCGAAAGATGCGGCCGCATAGAGAGCTGTCGTCCCCGAGCCGCTGTTTAACCGATTCACCAGAGCACCGTGGTCGAGCAGCATGCTGACAATCGAGTCGAACCCTTTGAGAGAGGCGTCCTCCAGCGGGCTGGTTCCGTTCGGGCCGCTTATGTTCGGATCGGCGCGCGCGTCCAATAGGACTTTCACAACCTTACCGGCTCCCGCGGAGGCGGCCACGTCGAGAGGTGTTGAGCCGGATGGTAAAGGATCGTTCGCGCCGGTTCCGTGTCGAAGTAGGGACTCTATCAGAGCCGGCTCACTTTTTCTGATAGCAGCGCTCATGGTTTTCCCGAAGAATTCAGGCGTCTCGCGATCTTTGGGTTCAGCTTCCAGCAACAGCACCGCGGAATCTTCTTTCCCCATTCGTATTGCATTGTCCAAAGGGCGGTAGCCTTTTTTATCCGGAATTCCAAGGTCCGGATGGAACTGAACCAGATATTGAACAACTTTGGTACGGCCCATGAAGGCAGCTTCGTTGATAGGCGTGGCGCCGGTTTGGGTCTCCGGTTCATTCAGGCGAGCGCCATGCGCCAGCAGAATGGCGACACTGTCGAGAGACCCATTCCAGACGGCATCATCCAATGGGCTGGCTCCTTCGATGTCGCGAACATTCACATCCGCGCCCTTCTCGATAAGGAATCGGATCAGGTCCAGATGAACGTCTCTTACCGCCCCGAACAGCGCCGTACGACCGGATGGCCCTTTCGCATCGACGTGGGCACCAGCCCGGATCAATTTCGAAGCTAGACGTTGGTTGTCGAGTAAAACGGCAAGGTCAAGTGGCGTCGCATTCCCGCCGTATTGAGTGAGACCTTCTCCAGTCATCAGCAGTGCGTTCGGATCCGCATGCCCTGCAAGCAGCAGATCGACCACGTCCGTGCGATTAGACTGGATGGCAAACCAGAGCGGGGTGTACCCATGGACTGACTGGTTGGGATTAAAGCCGACTGAAAGGAGCGTCTCGATGGTTTTCAGATCGCCGTCCTTGGCCGCCTGCACAAACATTTGGCCGGATGCCGTCTCGGCTTGCAGAAATTTCAGGGAAAGAACCAATAGGAGAAATATGAGCTTCATACGTCTTTACCTCACGTTTCCGGGGGCTTCACACGCACCGCGACTCATTGTTAACACAATTCAACCCAGAGTGGTTGCCAGAGCCGCGCTGGAGGCGCAAGCTTCAGCCGATGCCGAGCTTGGCTTCGATGCGGGTGACGCGATTATCGACATCGATGACTTTGCCGGTGAGGGTGTCGAACTTGACGTCTAAGCTATTAAAGCGCGCGTCAAGGCTACTGAACCTTGCATCAACGCTGTTGAATCGGGCATTCGTGGAGGCGTGATGAACGACGTTCGTTAAGATCCCGATCAGTACGGCGAAAGTCGGTATCCCGATAGCGAGATAGAGCTGGATGTCCGTCACTGAATATATTGTACTGCGAGTGGCAAATTCTCTCAGACGGGATTCGGCCCAGTTTATCCGATGCCGAGCTTGGCTTCGATGCGGGTGACGCGATTATCGACATCGATGACTTTGCCGGTGAGGGTGTCGAACTTGACGTCCAGGTTGTTGAAGCGCCCGTCGACGCGCGTTTCCAGGTTGCTGAACCGCGTTTCCACGCTATTGAATCGGGCGTTCATGGCGTTCCACTGGATGACATTGGTGAGGATTCCGAGCAGCACGGCGAGGGTCGGGATTCCGATGGCGAGATAGAGCTGGATGTCCGTCACTGAATATATTGTACTGCGAATGGGTGAATCCTCTCAGACGGTGAGCGACCCACCACTTTTGCCGTAATTGCGATGGGGATTATTTGACGATGAGCGCGTTGGAGTTTATGTTGTAGTACACCAACCAAGCTTTTCCGTTATCCATGCGCCATCGGAATTGTTCCGTTGCCTCCCCTTCTGCGAATTTTGTGCGATAAACGACCGTCGTTGAAGTTGTCGTCACGTTCCATCCGGCCGACTGCTTCGATTGTGTGGGGCCAAGCTTGCGATGAATCGCCGAAAGGAGTTGGGTGAACTCCTTTTCGGAAGTCGCTTTCCGAAAAGTATCGTCGGTATCCAGGTATATCGCCGCATACTGCTCTGAATCGAGACGCTGATGGAATCGTTCAACAGCGGCCGTCGCCTCATTGAACTGCTGTGTGACGTGCTGTGCAATGTTGCAGGAGGATGTTGAAGCCACCAGGACGAGGAGCAACACCCCGAGGACCGAATCAGAACTTCTTGAGCCGAATAATGAATCGCGCATTGCCGCAGCCGTTCCATGTATTCTACTCTCAGCCTTTGTTTATCTGTACACTGCTTCTATGAAGAAATTCCTCTGCCTGCTGGCTGTGCTGCCTTTGATTGCCGCTGCGCCGGAACAAGAGATCCGCGGCGTTCTGGATGCTCAGGTGGCTGCGTGGAATCGTGGCGATATTCAGGGCTTCATGGAGGGCTATGAAAATTCCGAAGCCACTACTTTTGTCGGCACCGCCATCACGAAGGGTCACGCGCTGGTGCTGGCACGTTATTTGAAGAGCTATCCGACGCGGGAGAAAATGGGGACGCTGCGGTTCTCCGATATCGAAATGCGGATGCTCGGGAGTGACTATGCTTCCGTGATCGGGAGATTTCACCTGGATCGCGCGGCGGATGCCGGGGGTGAAGCGTCGGGCATCTTTACTTTGCTGTTCCACAAAACCGGCGGGGGCTGGAAGGTCATATTGGATCACACTAGCTGAGCGATATGGTGACTACTAGGTCGGCTGTGAATCTTGACTACTGCCGTGCGTCGCCAGGANNCGCAAAAGTGCGTGCGCTACGCGAACGCAGGAGAATTCGATGCTAAAGTTCGTGCGCGGACAGCCTACTCGAAGGGGCGCACTGCTTTCCGCACTGGCTTTTGTTGGCGCGCGACTTCGGGCTCAGGGCGCTGAGCTGGATCAGGCGCTCTCACTGCCCGATTTTGAAGCGCTGGCGCGCAACCATATTTCACACGGGGCTTGGGAACGCATTCAAGGCGGCGCTGCGGACGAGCTGACGGTGCGATGGAATCGCGAGGCCTACGATCATATTCGGTTGCGGCCGCGGGTTCTGGTGGACGTTTCAAAGCTGGATACGCGCATCAATTTATTCGGGCAGGAGCTGCCGTTTCCGATCCTGCTGGCGCCGACCGGGGCGCAGGGCTTCGTTTATCCAGACGGCGACTTGGCCGTGGCGCGTGGGGCAGGCGCGGCGCGGGCGACGCTGGTGATCAGCAGCAGCGCGTCGCTGCGCGTTGAAGAGGTTGCCAAGGCCGCCACCGGTCCAGTCTGGTTCCAGCTCTATGTGCAGAAGGATCGCGGCTTCACGCGCGATCTGGTGCAGCGGGCGGAGGGCGCCGGGTGCCGCGCGCTTTGCGTAACCGTAGATTCGCCTACACATGGCGCGCGTAACCGCGAAGAACGTGCGCGTGCCGAGCTACCCGAGCGGCCCTTGCCGAATCTCAAAGGCAAAGATTATCTTGACCCCACGCTTACCTGGAAGGATATCGACTGGCTGCGGTCATTTGCGAAAACGCCGGTGTTGTTGAAGGGCATCTTGAATCCAGATGACGCTGCGATCGCGGTGAAGGCGGGGGTTGCGGGCATCGTGGTGTCCAATCACGGCGGCCGCAATTTGGATACTGTCCCGGCTACTATCAACGCGCTTCCGCTGGTTGTGGAAAAGGTGGCTGGCCGAATTCCGGTCATCGTGGATGGAGGCATCCGGCGTGGCACGGACGTGTTGAAGGCGCTGGCGCTGGGCGCTACCGCGGTTGGAATCGGCCGGCCTTATCTTTATGGGCTGGGAGTGGGAGGCGCGGAGGGCGTCACGCGGGTGGTGGAGATTCTACGGAGAGAATTTGAAATGGCGATGATGCTCACTGGGAGGCCGACCATTGCGAGCATTGATCGGTCGGTGATTTGGGAGTTGTAGGACAAGCCTCCGGCTTGTCCATTGGGCAAGCCGGAGGCTTACCCTACTCGGAGATGGGGAGTTATCGCTGGGCCCAGTAGCGGTCGCGGGCTTGGACTACCAGGCCTTTTTGTTTGACTGACAGTTGGATCTTGCGGAACTCGGAGATCCTCACCGGTTGGTCGGAAACATAGCCGAGGCTGTATTGACTGCGCAGCTCGTCTTGAATGGCGGCGTAGATTTGATCGATGCCATGTTTCTTGGAAACATCGAAGAAGCCGCCGCCGGTTTCTTTGGCCATTCGAATGAGGCCACGCGAACCGTCCGGTGAGCCGTACAGGTAGAAGCGGGGATCGGAGAACAGGATGGAATAAATGAGCGTGTCGGCGCGCTGGGCCGCGTCCACCGCATCGGCCACGGTTGCGTCGCTGCCTTCATCGACACCATCGGTAAGCAGGAGCAGCGCCTTGCGTCCGCTCTGCTTCTTCATAATTTCGTTGGACGCCTTCACCACCGCATCGTAGAGGACGGTTCCCTTGCTCGTCGAAGACCCCATTTCGAGCTCCTTCCGGCTGGGCGTGTCGACATAGGCGAGCGCGTCATTCAACTTTCCGAAGGATGATGTGAGCGATTGACGCAGGATCATGGCCATGTCGAACTGCATGATGAACACCTGGTCCTTGGATTCGCGCAGCACTTGGTCGAGGAAGCGGAAGCTGGCGGTACGTTCTGAATCGAGCACACGCACTTGGCTCATGCTGGTATCCACCATCAGACCGAGCGTCAGCGGGAGATCGGACTGGCGGGCGAAATATTTGATGGCTTGCGGGCGCCCGTCTTCGACGAGCGAGAAATCGTCTTTGGTGAGGTCACTGATGATTTCGCCTTTCTTCGAGCGCACGGAGGTTAGCACGTTCACGACTTTGACTTCGGTCTTAAAGGTTGTTTCGTCCTGGCCGCGAACACTCAGGGCGGTGCATGTTGAGGCCAGTAAGAACTCGCGGCGGGAGGGGTACATCTTCGATCAATTATCTCAAAACCCGTTTCTCGTTTCTCGTTTCTCGTTAGGTCCGGTCGCCAACGAGAAACGAGAAACGAGAAACGAGCTTAGCGCTTTACGTCGCGGTGGGTTTCTTTCACTTTAAATCCGGCGTGGGCCAGGCGCTTGCGGATTTCGCTCGCGATCATTACGGAACGATGGTGGCCTCCGGTGCAGCCGAAGGCGATGGTGAGATAGCTTTTGCCTTCGCGAATGTAGTGCGGAACCAAATAGACCAACAGCTCCGAGATGCGCTCGATAAACTCCACCGTTTGTGGGAAAGATCGGATATAGCGCGCCACTCTGGGATGGCGGCCGGTGAGCCTTTTGAATTCGGGAATGTAATTGGGATTGGGAAGAAAGCGGACGTCGAACACCAGGTCACTGTCGGGCGGGACGCCGTGCCGGTAGCCGAAGCTGGTGATGTCGATCCGAATATTGGCCTTTTCGCGGCCGCCGCGAAATTTGTCTTCAATCACCTCACGCAGCTCATGCACGTTGAATTTGGAGGTGTTGATGATGTGGTCCGCCACCGCTCGAATGGGAGCCAACTGTTCGCGCTCCTCTTGAATGCTTTTGGACACCGAGGTGGTGATACCGAGCGGATGGGGGCGGCGGGTCTCGCTAAAGCGGCGTACTAATGTACTGTCGTCAGCTTCGAGATACACGAGCGTGGCACGTACGCGGCGCCGGAGCTTTTTGTAAATAGCGGGGAACTGCTTTAGACCAAGACCTTCGCGGATGTCGATTACCAAGGCGGCGCGGCGGACTTTGGGAGCATCCTGGGTCAGCTCCGCGAATTTCTGAATCAGCCCAATTGGCAGGTTATCGACCGCATAATAACCGAGATCTTCGAAGGCTTTGAGAACCGTGGCCTTACCGGAACCGCTGAGGCCGGTAATGATCACAAGTTGAGCGTCGAGGGAATCCGGGGGTTCCTTGGTGCGCTTGGCCACTAGCTTTCTATGAGATCGAAGTGTCCGTCGGCCCGGCGCATTAGCACTGTGACCCGATCGGTCGAGGCGTCGCGGTAAACCATGTAATCCTGCGAAGCATCTATTTCGAGCATGGCCTCATCCACGGTCATGGGTTTACTTCCATCACTATGGTTGACGCGAAAAACTTTCTTGCGATGCTTGCCATGCGCTGCAGGGACTGCAGCCGTTTTCTTTCCACTCTTGGGGGAAATGGCGGCAGGTTCCGCTGCTTGCGGCAGGCCAGCCTCCTTGCCTTGGCGCCGTTTGGTGTCGCGGAATTTGGTACTTAGCTTGAGCAGCTGCTTCTCCAACCGCTCCACCGCGGCATCGGCGGCCGTTACCAGGTCGCGATCGGTTCCGACACCGACCAGAGCATGGTCCCACGCGTTCATGGTGATTTCCACTTTACGTAGAAACCGTTCCTGGCTCAGGATTACGTGGGCGTCCTTGTCCCCTTTCGTCAGCTTCGATAGTTTCTGGAGCTTCGCCTCCAGTTTGGCGCGTTGTTTCGACGGGAATTCTTCATGCCTGCCTGTATAGCTTATTTTCATGGAAATTGACCTCCGCGCGACGAGTTTATTTAGTCGCGAACTCGCCGCTGATGCGTGGACGGAATCTTCATATCTTCACGATACTTCGCAACTGTTCTTCGAGTTACGTCTATTCCTTCCGCCTTGAGACGCGCGGTGATCTGCTCGTCAGTGAGGGGATGCTGCGAATCTTCTTCTTCGATCATCTTCTTCACTCTACGCTTCAAGATGAGCAGCGGCGTCGCGCTGCCGGCCGAGCCCTGCACCGCTTCCGAGAAGAAATACCGCAGCTCAAACACACCCTGCGGCGTGTCGGCGTACTTGCTGGCTACAGCGCGGCTGACCGTGGAGGGATGTACACCAATCTCCTCGGCCACTTCTTTGATCATCATCGGCTTCAGTAAGTCGATGCCGTGCTCCAGAAAATCGATCTGGCGGCGCACGATGGATTGGCAGACTTTCAGAATAGTCTGCTTGCGCTGTTCGATATTTTTGATGAGCTGGATGGCTGCCGCATAGCGATCCTTGACGTAGTTACGAATCTCTTTGCTGGGCACCTGATCGCGATCGAGCATCTTCCGGTACTGAGCGTTCAAACGAAGTTGGGGAAGATCGTCGTCGTTTAGCTGGATGATATACTCGTCGCCTTCCTTGAAAATGTAGACATCCGGCTCCACTTGACGCGCGCCCTGGTCCGAATAGCGCAAGCCCGGATAGGGATCCAAGTGACGGATGACGTCCAAAGCGATCTGTATGTGCTCCAGCGGCCTGCCCAGCACTTTGGCGAGTTCCTTGAACTGGCGGGTCTCGACCAACTTCAGGTGGTTGGAGACGATCTGCCAGGCTACGCCGCCTTTGCCGTTCCGGCTTTCAAGCTGCAGCATCAGACACTCCCGGACATCCTTGGCGCCGATTCCGGCGGGATCGAGCGATTGCACGATCCGCAAACCTTCCTGCATCTCCTCCATGGTGTGCTGGCCGGTATCCGCGATTTCTTCGAGGGTAGCGGTGAGATAGCCGTTCTCATCCACGTTGCCGATGATGTTGTCGGCGGCGTCGCGCACGTCTTCCGACATCACCAGCACGCTCAACTGCGAGTTCAGGTGGTCGGCTAGGGTAACTGGGGAGGAAAGGAAGGTTTCAAAGGAAGGCTTCTCGACGGATTCGGACGCGGGACTCTTGTAGCCGGGATCCAGGTAATCGTCGAAGAAGGTACCGAAGTCGATCTCGTCGAAGGGGTCCTTGTCAGTTTTCTGGTCGGGGGTGGTTTCGGTCTCTGGCGCAGGCGCTGTTGCAGCTGGTTCGGCGGCCGTTTCGATGGAAGGGAGAGCGGGGCCGTCGTAGTCAAACCCGGCATTAGCTTCCGTGCCGTCGGCTGCCACGCCCGGCTCCGCGGCCGCTGCTCCATTCACGGTTTCAAGAATGGTTTGATCGGAAGGCTCGGAGGTACGCTCAGATTCGAGGATGGCCTGCACCTCTTCGGGCGTCAGCTCTTCGACGCCATCCAAGGACTCCTCAAGCATCGGATTCTCGGCAATTTCCTGCGTGATCATGTCCTTCAGCTCCAGGCGGTTCAGCTGAAGGACCGTCACCATCTGGACGAGTCCCGGGGTCAGGATTTGCTTCTGCGCGACTTTCAGTTGCAGTCTGGGCGAAAGCATGGACATTCTGTACTCATCATAACACCGTAACAACAAGCCTTCGGCTTGTCGGGGCAAGTCGGAGACTTGCCCTACGGAGGACTTATAATCACGGCGATGGGCAGTTCTCCTTTATCCCGCGCGGCCGGCCCGGCCAGCCCGTATCTCTCGATTTATTTCGTAAACATTTTCGTTCGCGATCAGGAGCGCAGTCTGCGATTTTACGTGGATCAGCTTGGATTTGATCTGGCCTTCGACGCCAGCTACCAAGCGGGTCGCCGATGGGTAGCCGTGGCGCCTCCCGACGGATCCACAGTGCTTTTGCTGATTCAACCTAAGCGCGATTCGGTGGAGTATAAACTGATCGGCCGGGCCACGCAGGTTGTGCTGGTTACCGAAGACGTTCCTTCTACCTATCAGAAGTGGCGCGAGCGCGGGGTCCGATTTGGGTTTACGCCGCGTCTGAGGCGCGTCAAATATGAACCGCCCAGGCCCGTACCGCAGGCTGAGGGAGGCACGCCGGCCTGGGGCGGAGTGTTTACGCGCTTCGAGGACATCGACGGGAATTCTTTTACGCTGGTCAGCATCGACGAAATGACCCGCACCATCCAGGCGCAACGCCGCGCGGCATCCGAAAAGCTAGAAGCCGAACGGCACGCCGCGCAGGAACTGGAGATCGCGAAACAGGTGCAGGCGCGGTTGTTCCCTCAAACGAAGCCGGCCTGCGGGGCGCTGGACTACGCGGGCATTTGCATCCAGGCTAGGCAGGTGGGTGGCGATTATTACGATTTTCTGGATTTGGGTCATCAGCGCCTGGGCCTGGTGGTGGGCGACATTGCGGGTAAAGGAATAGCAGCGGCTCTGTTGATGGCCAATCTACAAGCCAACTTGCGCAGCCAGTACGCAGCCGCTCTGGATCAGCCGCAATTGCTGCTGCGCTCAGTGAACCAGCTCTTTTACGAAAATACGGTGGACAGCGCCTACGCCACGCTCTTTTTTGCGGAATATGATGGACGGACCGATCGGCTGCGCTACGTGAATTGCGGGCATTTACCGGCTTTATTGCTGCGAAGCGACAACACCATTGAACGGCTGGGATCCACGTGCACAGTGCTGGGGCTGTTCGAGGAGTGGGATTGCGCGCTAGGGGAAAACGATTTCCGCGCGGGTGACACGCTGGTGCTTTACACCGATGGCGTAACCGAAGCGTTCAATGACGCCGACGAGGAATTCGGGGAAAAGCGCTTAATAGAGGCGCTGCGGCGTCATCGGGGGTGTTCTTCTCAGGATTTGCTCACGGCGATCGTGGATGAGGTGCGGCAATTCAGCCCGCATGAGCAGTACGACGATATTACGCTGATCGTGGCGAAGTGCCAGCCGAGTTAGTCCGTTACGCAGGCGAAGCGAGTTTAGTCAATCAATTCGTCCCATCCGAGCGCGTACCCCAAAGCGCGCTTCACTTCCCGATGCCGCGATGGCGGCAATGCACCGACGCGGGAATCGAGCCATCGGCGCGCCGCGGTGCGGATATTGTCAAGGTTTGCGACACACACGGAGGGCAGTCCTTCGCGGCGCCCAAGCTTGACTTCCACTGAAATGGTGCGGACGGTAGTGGTGATCTCAGCGACAATGAACTTGTTGAGATACTGATAGGCGTCATTGCGGCTCAACAGCAGAACGGGGCGCCGACCTGCTGGCGGAGGCAAATTAGCCCACCAGATCTCGAACTGCCTCACGGCTTATACGCCTCGGCCGTGGACCAGTCGTCGGCATCCAGCGCCGAATCCGGCTGTTTGCGGTACGCTTCACGCATGGCGCGGTACTCCGCCTGACGGATAGCCTTGCGAATCGCTTGTCGAACAAACTCGGACCTCTGGCGTTTTCCGGGTGCTGCAATGCGGTTCAAGGCTGTCAATGTAGGCTCGTCCAGTTGGATCAAGAGCGGCTTCATATACTTCGATTATATAAAAAGCTGATATGCTTCCGGCGGCGGCGTCCTACTGCTGGGCCCGACCCCACATAATAGTGAATGAGCCTTTTTCGTCGACGATGGTGTAATCGGGCGGCGGTTGAAAGAGGCTTTGGTCAGGCTCGCTGCGGGAGATGTTGGTCAGCTTCTCGGTAGACTCTCCGGAGCGCGGATCGGTTGTTTTTTGGAGGACCCAAACCTTCAATTCCATCGACCACCAGCTCTCCTGGACAACAATGATCGGACCGTCGTTGCCCACGGAGCCTTCCGGCCATGTAGTAATCGTGCGCGTTCCGCTCGCCAACACTCCCTCAATGATCTGGTTTTTGAGTTGGTCCTTGACACTCTGAGGCGTTTTCAAATCGGTAATAGGCGCGGCCTGGCTCACTGGCTCCGACGACGGCCGGCTTGCGACGGCCGTCCCTGCGGCCGGCGCTAACAGCATCTGCCGGTACGCGACTTTTCCGCGGACTTCCAACGTATACTTGACCTGGCCGACAGGATCCAGTATTGCGATCAGAATCGGGCGCTCAGTAGCGTTGGGCGCCTGGTCGGCCGGCCCGGATCTTTCTTGGCGCGTCCGGCCGAACGAATCCCGATAGACCTTCGTCGACCCCGTGGCGTGCCTGATATGCGTCCCATCGGCGAGGGTCTGGACGGTTTCGCTCACTATCTCCCCTGAATAAGGGGCGCCTGTGACGGGCGTGGACCGAGATTGCGCGGAAATAGGCAACGACTTAGAAATGCCCGGGATGGTGTTGCCTTTCCCGGAGTACTGTCCGAAGCCCGATAGGCAGCCGAGCGCTAAGAGCGAAGCCAGACGCGTCATAACTCGTTACCTCTGCCGGTATTATGAGGTGGACCGCCGGGGAAGTCAACGGAAAGAACGCCAGGTTGCGTACATTTAATTGTGAAATCTGAATTGAATATTCGAGATTAAGCGTAGGCCCGCGTGATCGTATCATTATGGAATGACTGTCCATGAAGTGCTGGTCCAATACGAGTCCAGATTAGTCGAACAGCAGGCAAGCATAGCGCAGCTCATTTTGCCCCATGCGCAGGCTGTGGGCGTTCTTGCGATTGCCGTTGGGTTGTTCCTGGCAGTCAGTCTTTACGCCATTCGGGGACAGGTGTCCTTTCTCTGGTCATCAGTGCCGATTCCCGTGGTGGTTGTTTCCGCGCGCCGACTCAAGCGGAATCGTGAAATGGAATTCCGGATGTGGCGTCTGAAGCGCTTCTACGACCGTGCCGTGCAACGGGTGAAAGGAAACTGGGCTCGCTCCGGAAGCACCGGAGAGGAGTTCAGCGATCCCGGGCACGTCTATGCAACAGATTTACATGTTTTCGGCGAGGGATCTCTTTTCGAGTTGCTTTGTACTGTTCGAACCTCGATCGGCCGGCGCGGGCTAGCCAATTATCTGTTGAAACCTCCAGTCGTCGAAGAGACACTTTTGCGCCAGGAAGCTGTCCGCGAACTGCAAGGAGGGACGAATATCCGCGAGAGCATCGCAACGCTCGGCGAATTTGAGTTTCAAGAATCACAGCAGGACACTTTCGAGGAATGGTTGAGTTCCTCCAGGCTTTCGGTCGCGCGTCTGCCGCGCGTTACGCTTGCCATTACGTCGGGGCTACTTGCCGGCATTGTTCTCGCGGGCTTGTTAGGGATGGTTTCTTGGACCAACGTCGCAATCTGGACATGTCCCCTGATCGCGTTTCACGCTGGAGTGGGCCTTTGGTTCCGCAACCGTGTAAATGGAATGCTTAGCTGGCTGCGCCCGGTGTCCCTCGAAACGCGAGTGTTGCGAGAAGGTCTTCAGCTCATGGAAGCAACGCAATTTCGATCGGCCAAGCTGCTCGAACTCGCCGAGCAAGTCCGCAATGGCTCTGGCGCTATTCGGAAGCTGGAGCGGCTGCTGGATGCACTCGATCAACGGGACAAAGATTGGTTTTACTACCCCTCGCGAGCTCTGGCGGCCGGTACTCAATTGTGCATGGCAATCGAGCAATGGCGAACGGAGCACGCAGGTTCACTCAGGCTGTGGCTGCAGGCATGGGCGGAATTTGAAGCGTTAAATGCGCTGGCGACTTACAGCTTCGAGAATCCGGATCATGCATTTCCTGAGCTTGCGAGTGGTGAGGCGCACTTCAAAGGGCAGGAAATGGGACATCCACTGCTCGCGCGCGTGTCCTGTGTTGTAAACGACGTGGAGTTGAACCGCGAGTGTGCGTTCTATGTGGTAAGCGGATCGAATATGTCGGGGAAAAGCACGCTCCTGGAAACGATCGGATTGAATGCAGTGCTCGCGTTCGCCGGCGCTCCGGTGCGTGCACGCGCACTTCGATTGTCCGGTCTTTCGATTGTTGCATCGCTCGCGGCGATGGACTCCTTGTTGAACGGAAAATCAAAGTTTCTGGCAGAGGTTGACCGGCTGCGCCAGGCCATCGAGTCAGGCGCACCGGACCGGCCGGTGTTATTTCTTGTGGATGAGATCTTCGGCGGCACCAATTCGCGCGATCGCCGGATTGCGGCAGAAGCAGTGGTGCGTACACTCATAAACCGAGGGGCGATCGGAGTATTGTCGACGCATGATCTCGCACTCACCGAAATCGCAATTGCGGATGGGATGAGTGGAGTCAACATGCACACGGCTTCCAGAAATGAGGGCGATCCGATGGATTTCGACTACCGATTAAAGCCGGGGATCACGACCGAAACCAACGCGCTGACCATCGCCAGGATGGCGGGCGTGCCGGTTTAGGACGTTGCGGTTTCATTCCTGAGCGTGCGACACGCCTACGCTACAATGGCCAGCGTGCCCGAGCCATCCGCCGATTACCGTGAAACTTTGGCGAAGGTTCCCATTTTCTCGAGTCTTACTGCCGATGAATTGGGCTTTCTTGCCCAGCGCGCTGTGCCGCGGCATTGCTCGCCGGGGGAAATCGTGTTCGGCGAGGGCGAACCGTGCGCGGGACTCTATGTGGTGGAGCGCGGGCAGATTCGCATCTTCAAGAGCTCCGCCAGCGTCATCCGCTAGCGCCCCCGTACGGTACCGGAGATAATAGGATATATAACTGCTTATGCTTGATTGGACGACATGCGCCGCGGTGGAACGTCACCCACACAAGGTGAGTGGTGTGTGGCTATTCCGTGGGACTCGTGTGCCGGTAGCCGCTCTCTTCTCGAATCTGGAGGGCGGGGCTACTGTCGACGAATTCCTAGAATGGTTTCCTGGAGTATCCCGCGAGCAGGTGAACACGGCACTGGAGCACACCTCCCATAGCCTGGGGGAGCCAGTGCCAGCGTGACGCTTTCCCGATGCAGCTACTACTCGACCACAACGTTCCTGTGCCGTTGCGGTCCTGGTTAATCGGACATCAGGTGCAAACGGCCTATGAGCAGGGCTGGGCCGAGCTGACCAATGGTGTCCTACTTCAAATGGCCGAAGATGCTGGCTTTGAAGTGATGATCACGACGGACCAAGGCATCCGTTATCAGCAGAATCTTTCGGGGCGCAAGCTTACTCTCGTGGTTATCTCCACCAATGACCGGACCCGAATTCGGAAATCGAAATCCGTAGTTGTGGACGCGATTTCGGAAATGTTGCCTGGATCGTTGGTTGAGATCAGGATTCCGTTTCACTAGTTAAGCTAGTCTTGCTACAGATCAGAGGCGAACACGCCGAGAAGCCCAGGAGGGTTCTCTAGCATTGCGAGGGTAATTGAAATCTGCGATCCTCGAAACGTGCCGTATTTTCGCACGTCGTCAAGATTGCTAATGACAATGGTCGCGATAATCGCCCACTGCTGGGCCTGTACGTTCTTTTACACGAGCGTCCTTGTTGGGCCGAATTTTCGAGTGAGAGTCGAGGATCGCGGCCGCCCAGTTGAGGGGCTTCGGCTGGAGATCGCCGGCAATCAGGCTGTCACGGACAAAAATGGCTTCGCGTTCTTCCGCGGTGTTCCCCCCGGATCCTACGTCGTCAGCGCGGATCTCGATGCTGGAGTCGCCGCCGGCGCCGCGCTCAATGTAAAGCTCGATGGGCCAACCGACGTTGTGGTACCCATGAAGTGGCCAAATATTGCGCCCGCTTTGGTCCGTTCGCTGAAGGGGACGATATGTGGGCCTGATTATCTTCCTGGACCGTCCCAGCCGAGGTTCTCACTTGACCTACTGGAAGCTATCTCCGGGCGACGGCTCCAAAGTTCGCAGACCACCGATCGTGGCGAGTTCAATTTTGAAAGCGATGCACCTGGCCTATACTTCCTGCGCCTGAATCCATCTGGTCTCAAAGGCGGGTCAAGCGAACAGATTACGGGACTAATCGCGGTTGCTGTCGACCACAGCGCGCCGACGGATCATCTGGATCTCGACTTGGGGTGGACGAGTTGTGGCCTGTGGTATTCGGATGCGAGTAAATGCCCGCAAGGCGATTTGCAGATCGGAGAGCTTTCCGGTCAGGTTCTCGATGCCAGCGGGGCAGCAATTGCGGATGCGAGTATCCTTCTATTCGATCCCGCCGGGAAGCTCGTTGAGCGGCTAAAGAGCGACAGGGCAGGCACATTCACCTCGAATCATTTGCCGGCAGGGACTTATCAGTTGGTGGTGAGCAGGGTGGGATTCACACCTTTGCGCAGAACAGTGCACAAGGAACCAACCGGCGATTCTAAGCGTCTTCCACCTTTGACTGTGGAGCTCGGCGTGTCCGGATTTTGCAGTTTCGCCGATCCCCAATAGTCGTCGAAAGGTTCGGTGGTCAAATTTGAGACCAGCAACTTCGGATGCAACAGGCCCGCGCTACAATGGCCAGCGTGCCCGAACCATCCGCCGATTACCGCGAAACTTTGGCGAAGGTTCCCATTTTCTCCGGTCTCACTCCCGATGAATTGGGATTTCTTGCCCAGCGCGCTGTGCCGCGGCATTGCTCGCCCGGGGAAATCGTGTTCGGCGAGGGTGAACCCTGCGCGGGACTCTATGTGGTGGAGCGCGGGCATATTCGCATCTTCAAAAGCTCGGCCAGCGGGCGTGAGCAGGTGCTCAGCATCGACGGGCCGGGAAATTCCGTGGCGGAGGTTCCCGTGTTTGATGGTGGAAACTACCCGGCCTCCGGTTCCGCCGTCGATCATGCCACGTTGCTTTTGATCCGAAAGCAGGATTTTCAGGCGCTCTGCCTGGAACATCCGCAAGTGGCTCTCAAAGTTCTCCGCGTGGTGGGCACGCGATTGCGGCGATTGGTGGGGATCATTGAAGAACTCTCGTTTACCACAGTGCGGCACCGGCTCGCATCGTTTCTCCTCCGTCTGGCACAGCGAGAAGGAAAGCGCACGGCGGAAGGCGTCGAGATTGAGCTTCCGGCTAGTAATCAGGAACTGGCATCACAGATCGGCACCGTTCGCGAACTGGTATCCCGCAATCTTTCCCGCTTTCAGGCGGAAGGGTTCCTCAAGATCGAGGGACGCAGCATCGTGATTCTGGATCAAAAAGCGCTGGAATCGGAGCTCGACGGCGCTCAGTAAGCCGCCTGTGACTAAAGTCATCGCTCTACGCCTGGGTAAAGCATAGACTCATGCTTAAAGGAGAACCCATGAGTGTGATGACGGAGAAAACGGTCCGGGAAATTGCTGTGGAATTTCCGGGATCCACACGAGTTTTCGAGAAGCTGGGGATCGACTATTGTTGTGGCGGCGGACAGCCGCTGGAACAGGCCTGCCAATCGGCCAATGTTCCGTTGGAGCAAGTTATTGACTCGCTCGAGATGGCGGATATTGCTGCGCGCTCCACGCAAAAAGACAGGGACTGGCAGAGGGAGCCTCTCTCCGATCTGATCGCTCACATTCAGAACGCCCACCACAAGTACACGCGCGAAGAACTCGCACGGCTCGGACCGCTAGCCGACAAGGTGTGCAAGGTCCACGGAAAGAATCACCCCGAGCTGGCGGAGATTCGCACCGCTTTCGGAGTTCTATCGCAGGAACTGACGACACACATGCTGAAGGAAGATTCAGTTCTGTTCCCGCACATCGTGCGCATGGAGGAATCCGTCATCCAGAAAGAGCCCGTATTGCCGCCGCCTTTCGGAACCGTGCGCAATCCAGTGGCGATGATGATGCACGAGCATGACGTGGCCGGCATCGGATTGCGCGACCTGCGCCGGGCGAGCAACGGCTACACCGCGCCGCCGGATGCCTGCATTAGTTATCAGACGTTGTACGGAGCTCTGGCCGAGTTCGAAACCGATTTGCATCAGCACATCCATTTGGAAAACAACATCCTATTTCCGCGCGCCATCGAAATGGAAAGAGCATGCTCGTAGCTTACAAAAAGCTATGGATTGCCCTCGCGTTGGTGATAGTCATTTCCTTCGCGGTTTTAGGCGGCGTGGGAATCCGGGTTCTGAACAACGCGCCACCCATCCCTACTCAGGTTGTGACCTCCAGCGGCCGTGTTCTGTTCGCCGGCGCGACTGTGCAGGATGGACAAAATGCTTGGCAATCCATCGGTGGCCAGGAAGTAGGCACCATTTGGGGACACGGCGCCTATGTCGCTCCCGATTGGAGCGCGGACTGGATACATCGCGAGTGCATGTTCATTCTTGACCGTTGGGCCGTCCGATCGGGAACCGCGAATTATCAGGCGCTCGGGCCGGAGCAGCAAGCTGCTCTTCAGGCGCGCCTCAAGCTGATCATGCGGACCAATACTTACGATGCGTCGACAGGAGTGATCACGCTCGATCCGATTCGCGCCCAGGCTTTTGATGAGCTGGAGCGCCACTACTCCGACATATTCAGCAATGGCCGCAGCGATTACGCGATACCACGCGGCGCGTTGACCGATCCCGCAAAGCTGCACCAGATGAGCACGTTTTTCTGGTGGACGGCGTGGGCGGCATCCACCAATCGCCCAGGATCCGATGTCACCTATACGCAGAACTGGCCGCACGAGCCACTGATCGGAAACGAGCCGACCAGCGGAACCGTAGTGTGGAGCATCCTCAGCTTCATTCTGCTGCTGGCGGGCGTGGGCGGCATGGTTTGGTATTTCGCTTCGCAGCCACGCACGGTGGAGCATGAACTTCTGCCGGTGAGCGATCCCTTGCTCGGCTTGAAGCCCACTCCTTCCCAACGCGCTACCGTGAAGTTCTTTTTCGTAGTCGCCGCGCTGTGGGTGGTGCAGGTTGGGCTCGGCGCTATNNTACAGCGTGGCGCGTACCTGGCATCTTCAAATTGGATTGTTCTGGATTGCCACATCTTGGTTAGCCACCGGACTCTACGTGGCCCCAGCCATTAGCGGCGGGGAGCCGAAGGGCCAGCGATTGGGCGTGAATCTGCTGTTCGGTGCGTTGCTTTTTGTGGTGGTGGGGTCGCTCGCCGGTGAGTGGATGAGCATCCAACACAAATTGGGCAACCTTTGGTTTTGGTTCGGTACGCAAGGTTACGAATATGTGGACTTGGGCCGCTTCTGGCAGATCCTGCTGTTCTTGGGCCTGACTTTCTGGCTGTGGCTGATGTGGCGCGCGTTAAAACCTGCGCTGGCCAAACGCGACCATAGCCATTCGTTGCTGCTGATGTTTCTGCTCGCGAGCGTCGCAATCCCATTGTTCTATGCCGCAGGCCTGATGTACGGCCAGCGCAGCAACCTGGTGACGGTCGAGTACTGGCGCTGGTGGGTGGTGCATCTCTGGGTGGAAGGGTTTTTCGAAGTCTTCGCCACGGTGGTGATCGCGTTCTTGCTGACGCGGCTGAAGCTGCTCTCGCTTCCAACCGCTACGCGCGCCGTTATGTTTTCGACGGCCGTGTTTCTTTCGGGCGGTATCATCGGAACGTTTCATCATCTGTATTTCGCCGGCACGCCCAATATTGTGCTTGGTCTGGGATCGGTTTTCAGCGCGCTCGAAGTGGTGCCGCTGGTCCTGATCGGCTTCGAGGCCTGGGAGAACATACGCCTGGCACGCGCCCGCGAACAGCACGTGTGGGTGACGGCCTACAAGTGGCCCATTTATTTCTTTGTCGCCGTAGCATTCTGGAATTTTGTCGGCGCCGGGCTGTTCGGATTCCTGATCAACCCTCCCATCGCCCTCTACTACATGCAAGGTTTGAACACCACTCCGCTGCATGGACACACCGCGCTGTTCGGCGTGTACGGGATGCTGGGTCTGGGTTTGATGCTGTTCTGCCTGCGCGCTCTGCGTCCCGGCCAAGCCTGGAAGAACGGTCCGCTCGCGTTCGCGTTCTGGACCATCAACGGCGGTTTGGCCGCCATGGTGGTGTTCAGTTTGTTGCCGATTGGTCTGATGCAGACCTGGGCGTCGGTGGAGTACGGAACCTGGTATGCACGCTCCGCAGAATTTCTACACAGCGGACATATGAACGAGCTGCGCTGGATGCGGATGATCGGCGACACGATTTTCGCGGTGGGCGCCTTGGTGCTGGGATGGTTCGTCCTGGGACTGCTGACCGGCCACTCCTACGACAAGCGCGGTTATGTGGTGGAGGGTGAATGGGAGGTACGGTCGCGGGAAACGGTGATTGGAGGCCGGCATTGATGTAGCCACGCACTCCTGCGTGCAGCGTTCACACTCTCCAGAAACAATCCACGCTGGTGTTGATTCTAACCCGCTTTTGTGGGGCAGGTTGGCAACCTGCGGCGGGTTGGCAACCCGCCCGCC
>PMOK01000072.1 GCA_003162425.1 Bryobacterales bacterium
TAGGTACTCGTGTGAACGCTTGGAATGTATCCGCACACTTGTGTTGGCAAGAGTGCGAACACGGCACGCACGAGTGCGTGCGCCACGATTTGCGGAAACGGAGGAAAGTTGATGGCCAAGAAGCTTTGGAAGCGCGCACCCAAAGAGCATTCGCAGAGTCTCCGTCACGCAATGCAGATGGCCTTCCTCGCGCTCAATGTCTGGATCGGCATTCAGTTCTACCTCTTCGTGCGTCACTACGAATCTGGCGGACGGTCGTTGTTAGTGGCCCGTCCTCCCGGAGTGGAGGGATGGCTGCCGATCGCCTCTTTGATGAATCTCAAGGTCCTGCTCGCGACCGGCCGAATCCCCACACTTCATCCCGCCGGCATGTTCCTGCTGATCGCGTTCCTGGCGATGTCGTGGATCTTCCGCAAAAGCTTCTGTGGTTGGCTATGTCCGGTGGGAACGGCTTCTGAATACCTGTGGCGCTTGGGACGGAAGATTTTTCGACGCAGTTTCCGGCTGCCACGCCGCGCGGATATTGCGCTACGCAGTCTCAAATACATCTTGCTGGCGCTCTTCCTCTATGCCGTCGGCTCCATGTCGGTCCCTGCGATCCACGCCTTCCTGGAGGGTCCTTACGGCATCGTGGACGATGTGAAGATGCTCAACTTTTTCCGCCTGCTCGGGCTCACTGGCGGCGTCGTGATGGCGATGCTGATCCTGGCTTCGGTTTTCATACAAAACTTCTGGTGCCGGTATCTGTGCCCGTATGGCGCGTTGATGGGGCTGGTCTCATTGGCGAGCCCTCTACGCATCCGCCGCAATGCCAGCTTATGCATCGATTGCGGGAAATGCGCCAAAGCCTGCCCTTCAGCGTTGCCAATGGATCGGCTCATTACGATAAAATCCGCCGAGTGCACTGGCTGTATGCAATGCGTGGCTGCGTGCCCGGCCGCTGATGCGCTTTTCCTCTCCGCTCCGCGGCGGAGACACGTGCCTGGCTGGGTTGTGGCAGCGGGCGTCGCAACATTATTCCTGGGCGTCTGTGGGTGGGCCCAGTGGAGCGGCAACTGGTACACGAATCTTCCCAGCCGCATCTATTTTGAATTGGTTCCTCACGCGAACGAATTTTCGCATCCGTAGGGGTAGTTGAATAGGACGCGTCAACGCGCTACCGGATTGCCTGCGATATACACGGCTTCGATCGATCGCAAGTTGCGGATGTTGACGCGCGGATCGGCGCCGAGGACGATCAGGTCGGCCCACTTGCCAACCTCCAGCGTGCCCAGATCCTTGGCGCGCAGGAATTCGGCCGAGCTCTTGGTGGCCGCCTTGATCACCTGCGACGGCGCCAATCCCGCATCCACCATCAGCTCCATTTCCCACTGCTCAAAGAAGCCTGGAAAACGGCCGGGTGGTCCGGTATCCGTGCCCATTCCGTACGGGATTCCCGCATCGGCCAGGCGCTTCAGATTCTTCTGCGCCATTTCGAGGAGCCCGGCGTATTTTGGAAAGTCGGGATCGGCAGCGATTTTCTTTTGATAATCCGGATCGCTCAAGGTGCTGATCACGGCTGGTGAAACTGCGCGGGTGAAGAACGGATCGGTGAGGAATGCGGGTGGTTTCGCGTAGACGAACATGGACGCCTCGCGCGTGAGCGTGGCGGCGGATTGCCAGGTCCCGTGTTGTTTCATGCTGTCGATCAATTCCTGATCCACGGGCTGATCGCGTACGCTGTGCGCCAGCGCGTCCAGGCCAGCGTTCACCAACTGCTTGGCGTCGTCGAGATAGAAAATGTGGGCGTCCACCCGCAACCCCTTGCGGTGAGCGTTCTCGATGATGGCCTTGGTCATTTCGAACGGGATCTTGGGGCGATGCCCGAGAGAATCGTCCACCCAGACCTTGACGATATCCACCTTTTTCGCCGCCAGCGCATCCACGTCCTTGGGGATCTCGGCGACATTCTCGAGATTGTAGGTGACCGAGGGCATGCCGCCCACGCCGCCCTTCAACGTGAACCCCCGGCCGGCTGTGTAGACGCGCGTGTACGTGGGGCGCCCCGAGCGCTGCTCATCGCGGATCTTAAAGATCAGGTCCTGATCCGTTCCCAGGCTCAGCACCGTGGTGACGCCGTACCAGGCATAGGTGCGCAGATTTTTTTCGATGTTCTCGCGCGTGTAGAATTGCGCGTTCTGCGTGAGGTCCACGGTGTTGCCGATGTGGCCGTGCAGATTGATGATGCCCGGCATGACAAATTTGCCGTCCAGGTCGATCACTTGAGCGCCGGCGGGTGGGGTTAATCGTTGCGCGGAGCCGATGCGGACGATGCGGCCGTTGTCGATCATCATCGCAGCGTCGGCGACTGCCGGACCGCCGGAGCCATCGATCAACGTGAAGTTCTTCAGCACTTTGATCTCGGCGCTGGCGGGCAATAAGAAGGCGAGCAGCAGCAGGATTATTTTTTTCATTGGTTCGCGGTTGGCAAGCCGGAGGCTTGCCCTACGCTGACGAGGTCTGATTCCAGGATCGCGGCCAGACGCACGCCCGCTTTCGTGAGCTGCTCACGGACCACTTTGGTTCCATCGTTTTCGTAGGCTGATGTCAGATCGGTCACCAGTGGGGCTGGCTTCTGGTTGTCGCAAAAATTCTGGAACGGGATGCCGCGATACACCTTCGACACAGCCAGCTTGTAGGACTCCCAAGCGATTTGGTCGACCGAAGCGCGCGCCCACTTGTCAGCTTCGGCGGGCTTGATGCCGGCCATCAGTATCCCGGCGAAGACGCGATCGTCGGTGATGTTGGCGTGGTTCATCAGCAGCTCTAGCTCCGAGCTGTCCCAGACGTGATGCAGAGCGACGTTCGACTCCTTCTTGCCGTCCAGAGAGAAATTCACGTGCTCGGAATTACCGCCCTTATCGCAGGCACGCTCGGCGGCGTGCAGGGGCTGGTGGATGTCGCCCATAAAATGCACCAGGAACAACAATGCCTGGCGCCGTTGTGCGTCGTCTTTGGATGTTCGCAGAGTCTGGGAGAAACTCGCTATCCGCGCCGTGACACAATTGTCGTCTTTACAGAACGCCTCCAGCGTTTTCGCTTTCGTGGGCACGGGGATATCGATATAGTGCCAAAGACCGTTTGTAGAAGGAACTTCGCCGGCCAACGAGCGGCACATAAGATCGGCGGGTGTCGGATTGCCCCGCGAATTGCCACGGATTGTATCGGCGCAGCTTGCGATATCTACTATCGAGTATTTGCCGTCGAGGAGGAGCTTGCTGATTTTCTCGCGCGCCTGCGGCGAGAGGCGCTGCTCGGCGATGATGGCGACTATGCGGTGACCGGATGGTCCCCAGGCGAAAGCGGGCAAGGCAGCCAGCAAGAGGGCGATCGCGGAGGGAAAGGAGCGTGGACGCATCACTGATTCGCCGCCTTGAGATCGATGGAGGGAAGATTTTTGTCGCGCAAGGCTCGGTTCAGCTCCGCAAGCTGGCCGTTCTTCAAGGCATCCCAACTGGTCACCAGCGCGGCCAAATCGCGACTGGCTTGTTCGTAGAGAGCATAGGCTTGGGCGGGAGGTGTCCGGTCAGCGCTATCCACGACGAAATTAACGGCGCCCAGATTAATTTGCACGGCGCCCACGCCGGAAGGATTGGCCGGAGTCTGCCAGCTTGCTCCGACACCGGACAGTTTTTGCGCCTCAGCTTCCACCCTCGAGACCAACTCGAGCAGCGCGGCATCGGGAGCTTTCTTCTTGATGTCCGTGATTTGCGCTCGCAGTGCGGCCAATTCCCTGGTCAACTGACCGTTCTTTGCAATTTCGGTGGTTGCCTTCAAGCCGAGATCGAATTGCCTGGCGAGGTCAGTGGGCGTGGCTGGGGACCGCGGATCAAGCATCACCTTCAATGCCTCGGTGTAATGTTGGCCTGCAACGGTGAGGCGGACCTGATAAGCGCCCGGTATGACTTGAGGCCCCCGGACTGCCTGGCCGTAATCGTTCTCCGCAGCGCCCGCTGTCTCCACCGCACATCGCAGATCCCACACGAACCGGTTCAGCCCGGCGTGAGCTGTCAGGCGGATGGGCGGCGTAATCCAGATATCGGCGATGGCTTGACGCCTTCCGCGCGCGGCGCCTGGACGATCATGCGTTGAATATCGGCGCATCAACTCACCCTTCGCATCCAGTATCTCGAGCGTGACTTCGCCTGTGACGGCCGACTTCAGGTAATAATCGATCACCGCGCCATCCGGTGGATTCGGCGCCTTGGGGATCTCGGGCGGAAAAGGCGTTCCTTGGAAGCCTTCGCTGTTCATCCGCGTAGCCGTGGATGGTTTGTAAAGGAACGCATCGGAAGCCGCGACCTTTTCATCAATCTGCCGCAGCGGCGAGAAATCGTCAAGAATCCAGAAGGATCGTCCGAACGTTGCGATCACCAGGTCATTGTCATGAATGACAAGATCGCGCACCGATACGGTGGGCATGTTGAGCTGCAGGGATTGCCAGTGATCGCCGTCGTCAAAAGAAACAAACACTCCGGTCTCGGTGCACGCATACAGCAAACCGCGCCGCTTGGGATCTTCGCGAATGGCGTTCAGGAACGACGGTTCTTCGATGCCGCTGGTGATCAGAGTCCAGGTCTTGCCGTAGTCGCGCGTGCGATAGAGGTAGGGCTTGTAGTCGTCCAGCCTGTGACGGTCCACGGCGGCGTACGCGGTTCCGTCCTGGAAATGAGATGCTTCGATGTGCGTGATCTTGCTCCAGTCGCTCAGGCCTGGCGGGCTTACGTTCGCCCAAGTCTTGCCACCATCGCGGCTGAGATGAATTGGGCCAGTGTCGCTGCCCGCCCAGATTTCGCCGGACACGAGCGGCGATGGCGCGATGGAGTAGACCACGCCGTAGCCGCGCAATTTGGCATTCTCGACGGTCACTTCGCCAGTGGCTGTGTTCTTGTCGGCTCCGGTTAAATCGGGACTGATTTCGCGCCATACCAGGCCGCCATCGACGGTCTTCAGAACATATTGGGAGCCGTAATAAAGTGCGTGATCGATTGGCGAAAATACCAGCGGCGCGGTCCACGGGAAGCGATATTTTCGCTCTGCGATCTCGACGCCAAAAGCCGGCGCTGGCCACGGCGTGATGATCTGGCCCTGGCCCGTGCGCTTGTCGAACCGCGTGAGGGTTCCGTAAGTATTGCTGACATAAGAAATGTTCGGATCGTCGGGATCGGGCTGGATGTAGCCGCTTTCCGCGCCACCCACCGAGCGCCGGTCGTACTCAGTGATCTGGCCATGATCGGTGCGGCTGGGCAGCACCACGGTTCCGCTGTCCTGCTGCGATCCGTAGACGTTATACGGAAACTGATTGTCGGTGGCCACGTGATAAAACTGCGCGGTGGGCTGGTTGTACCANNNNGGGATCAATCCAAAGAAAATGGTAGTCGTCGCCGCCCGGCGCGCCCTTCAAAACGGTGAACGTTTTGCCGCCATCCATGGAGCGATAGATGGCGACGTTCGGCAGATAGACCGCGTCGGGATTGTTGGGATCGACCGTGATGCCGCTGAAATACCAGGAGCGGCTATCGATGCGCGGGTCGGACGATACTTGCGTCCAGGTCTGGCCCGAATCGTCGGAGCGGAAGAGGCCGGCCGCGGAAATGTAGTCGATGAGCGCGTAGACGCGCCGGCCTTGAGTTCCTCGAGCAACGGCCACTCCGGAGCGCCGCCAGCCTCCAGGTGGCAAGCCGTGGCCGGTGATCTGGGACCAATGGTCGCCGCCATCGGTGGATTTGTAGAGACCGCCGCCGGGTTGCTCTAACGGAGCGTATTGGCTCCAAGGCGATCGGCGCGACTGCCAGGTTGTCGCGTAGATCACCTGCGGATTTTCGGGCTCAAAAGCCAGATCGGTGGCGCCGATATCGGGACCCTTGTCCAAGATGCGCTGCCAGGTTTGGCCGCCATCCGTGGATCGAAATACGCCGCGCTGATCGTTCGAAGAGTAGGCATGGCCCAACACTGCGGCGTAGACAAGGTTCGGATTCTTGGGATGCACCAGAATACGTGCAATCTGCTTGGAGTCGCGCAGGCCGCCACGGTACCAGGTTTTGCCGGCATCGATGGATGCGTAGACACCGTCGCCGGGGGAAAGGGACGATCGGATGTCGGCCTCGCCCGTGCCGGCATAAATAACGTTAGGGTTCGACGGCGCTACTGCGATTGTGCCTATGGACGCGACATGCTGATCGTCGAAGATGGGCGTCCACACCAGCCCGCCGTTGGTGGTCTTCCAGATTCCACCGCCAACCGCGCCGAAGTAGAACGTGTTCGGATCGCCGGGAACGCCAGTGGCTGTGATAGCGCGGCCGCCACGAAACGGCCCGATCATTCGCCAGCGCAGCCCGTCAAAAAGACTGGTCGAAGTTTGCGCAGAGAGCGCGGCGGCAAAGCAAAGCGCGGCAGAGGAAAGGCAATTCCATCGCATAGGGAGTGTAGTACTCAAGAATATCATCGTCATGTGGTAAAACTGAATGCTGCATGTCCAAAACTCTGCTGCTCGCGCTGTCGATTTTCTCCACTTGTTTCGCGCAGACCGGGCCCACCTACGCCGAGAAACTCGGCTGGAAGAAAAGCGACCGCGTATTGATCCTTCACATGGACGATGCGGGCATGTCGCACGATTCGAATATGGGAATCGAGCAGGTGTTGGAGAAGGGCGCCGCGCGGTCGCTCAGCGTGATGATGCCGACGCCGTGGGTCCCGGAAATTGTGCACTACATCGAGAAACATCCCGGAACCGATGCCGGTCTTCACCTCACGCTCACCTCTGAATGGCACGAATACCGTTGGGGACCGTTATCGGGCGCAGCGGCCGTTCCTGGCTTGGTTGATTCTGAAGGTGCAATGTGGAGCTCGGTTGCCGCGGTGGTGACGCATGCGAAAGCGGACGAAGTGGATCGGGAGATGCGCGCTCAGCTCGAACGGGCCGAGCGCATGGGATTCCATCCCACGCATCTCGATACTCATATGGGCACCGTCTATGCTAGCCCAGAGTTTCTGGTGCGTTACGTGCAGCTCGGGATTGAAAAACAGATTCCGGTGATGATACCGGGCGGGCACGACACTTACATACAAGCCGACCGTCAAGCCGGCCGCATCGCGGCACTCAAAAAATCGGGCGAATACCGGGAAGGAATGGCTCTGCCGGACGATCCAACGCTCGCGCCCGTCCGCGCGCTGGCCGCCAAACTCTGGGACGCGGGACTCCCGGTGTTGGACGATCTGCACAATACCAGTTACGACTGGAAGATTCCACCCGGAATCGCGAACGACGACGAAAAGCTCCGCCAATGGCGTACTCAGCGATATATGGAAACATTGACTGAGCTGAAGCCGGGGCTCACGATGGTGATCATGCACTGCACCGCGCCTAGCGATACTTTCGCGCATATCAGTAGTTCCGGCGCCATCCGCAAGGCGGACATGCTGGCCATGCTGGACCCGAAATTTCAAGGTTTCTTGAAAGAGCAGGAATTCATTGTGACAACATGGAGTGAAGCGCTGGAGCGCAGGAAACGTGTTCGGTAATATAGTGTAGGGTCTGGGCCAATGACTATCACCGTTAAGAACAAAACACCCCTGGTCGTACCGCCTGCGGTTCAGCGCCGAGCTGGCTTGGACCGCCGAGCTATTGACGCTAGGTTGGCCGAGGCTCGGAAGGGGCCGTACTACGGCCCGTTTGATACCGCGAACGAAGCTGTCAAATTCCTACGCAAAGAAATCCGGGCCCGCCGGACTGGTAAGCGCAGACCCTCCGAAACGCGAAAGTCGTCCTGTCCGACCGTGCCATTGAGGCACTGAAGGATGCGCCGGCGGCCGTTGAGCGCGCGTTTTATAAGCAACTTCGTTTCCTGGAAGGCAACCTCCTGCATCCGTCGCTTCACGCTAAGAAATACGACGAGACCGCAGATCTTTGGCAAGCACGAGTGAACCGCGACTGGCGTTTTTATTTCACCATTGCCGGCGACACCTATTGCATCGAAGACCTCATTCCACATCCAAAATAGAAGGCGGGAGAATGTAACCTGGCGACCATTGCCTCCGCCGCCGGGTATATCCCAGCCCTCCGCGCCAGCCGGGTGGACGCCATGGAAGCCCTGCGGTATGAGTGACATCGGGTAGTACCGAATAAACGGAATTTTTTCTGAGAGGCTTGCCGGCATCGCCCCACTAGTGCTTCGTGGGAATAGTCCCAATTGGAGTACGAGGGATCTCTGCGCGCATGCTAGAGTGGCGCGCGGCCTGGACCTCTGACCCCGTTAAGCGCCTCCAGTTCCTACAACGTGCCCGAGCGAGCCCCATAAGCGCCCCGAGGAGTTTGTCATTGGGAGCCATCACTGTGGGGCTGGCATTTCTGGTGCTAACCTTTTTGGGATTAGCTTGGGCCAGCGCCGCTTTGGTGCAAGCCACCTGGAAGCGCACCGCATCCCCCCAACCGCGCTTCACCGCCCTGCCACGCTCATCGCAGAAACCGGAAGCCGTGCCAGGGCGAGTGTGGGTGGTGGAGTCGAATGACCGCTTCGAGTTATATAGCAATGGACTCCGGGTGGAGAATCAATTCGTCACCAATACTCAGCCCAGGGCGTATCTGTCCCTTTCCCGGGAAGACATGGACGAGCACCCAGCCAGGTTGCGCTTCGATCCGGTTGGAATTGTTTTCCATACCACGGAGAGTCACATAGCGCCTTTTGAAGAGGAACAGAACGGAACTTTGAGGAGGGCCGGCGAGGGTTTGCTGGAGTTTGTGCGCCGCAATCATTCGTATCACTTCGTGATCGATAGATTCGGCCGCGTGTTTCGCGTCGTGCGGGAAGATGATTACGCCAACCACGCCGGCCATTCCGTCTGGGCCGACCAGAACTGGGTCTACCTCAACCTCAACCAAAGTTTCTTTGGCGTAGCGTTCGAAGCCAAAAGCCGGCCCGAGGATGGCCCGCCCGTGAATCCGGCCCAGGTGCACGCGGGGCGCATCCTGGTGGAGATGTTGCGTGCGCGTTACAAGATCCCGGCGGCAAACTGCGTGGCGCACGCGCAGGTTTCCATAAATCCATCGAACCGGCGCGCGGGCTACCATACCGACTGGGCCGCCGACCTGCCGTTCCACGATCTGGGACTGAGCGACAACTACCAGCGCCCGCTGCCTAGCGTTACGTTGTTCGGCTTCACGGCCGACGAGCTGCGGTCCGCCGACGCGCTTCGTCCTGCCCTCGAAGTGGCCGACGACCTGGTCCGGCGGGAAGCGGCGGCGCGTGGCATGCCACTCGAACGCTACCGGGAAGTTTTGCAAAGAAGATACAAAGACGCGATCGCGTCCGTGGGGAAACAAACAAATGTCAAATACCAATACTAAGCCGAATACTTCCGCTGTAGGGCTCGACGTTGGCACCAGCCGCATCGTCACCGCCCAACGCCTGGACAAGACCACTCAATACCAGGCTCAACTCAATGCCTTCGTCACCCTTCCGTTTTCAAAACTAACCCAGGGCGTTCTCAAGAAAGAGCGCATTCCGCACTTGGTGCAGGGCTCAGAGATAACTGTGTACGGCGACGAATCGGAACGCTTTGCCAATTTGTTCCACAGAGAAACGCGCCGGCCCATGTTGCGAGGCGTACTGAATCCGGAGGAGTCGAACAGCCTGAAGCTGGTTCGGGAAATCGTGGTGCTGCTGACGGCCGAGTCGCCCGGACAGGGGCAGAAACTTTGCTTCAGCGTTCCAGCGGCTCCGCTGGGCGCGACCCAGGAAGTGAATGCTCACGAAGCTGAGCTGAAAAGGATGTTGGACGATTTGGGTTACGAATCGAGCAGCATCGCGGAAGGCCTGGCGGTGGTCTATGGCGAGATGGAAAATTCGAACTACACCGGGATTGGCGTCAGTTGCGGAGGAGGATTATGCAACGTCTGTTTGGCGTACCTGTCGGTGCCGGTGTTTAGCTTTTCCATTGGCAAGGCCGGCGATTTCATTGACTCGAGCGTCGCAAATCTCCGCGGTGAACCCGCCACGCGAATCAGGACCATCAAGGAGGAATCGTTCCACCTGAACGGCCACTTTGCAAACAAGATCCATCAAGCGCTCAACACCTATTACGAAGACATGCTGCAAGCGCTGGTATCGGCCATACGCGACGCCTTTGCCGGCGCCCAAAACATGCCCAAGCTCACGCGCCCCATCCCCTTGGTATTGAGCGGCGGCAGCGTGCTGGCGGCCGGTTTCCGCGATCGTTTCGAGAAGATCCTGCGGGAAACCGAGCTGCCTGTGGCGATTTCAGAAGTGCGTCTGGGAGCCAGCCCGCAGCATTCGACAGCGCGGGGAGCTTTGGTGGCGGCGTTGAGTGAGATGTAGGGTAAGCCTCCGGCTTGCCCGGGCAAGTCGGAGACTTGCCCTACGGGGATTTATTCGACTAACTGCGGCACCGTATACCCGGCGTTCACGTGCTTTTCCTTGCTCCAATCGTGGTAGACGTGGCACTCGAAGCAGCGTGCCTCGGCCGAATTTCCACCGCTTCGATGACACTCGCGACACACTTGGATGCCTGGAATTAGTACATCCGAAGTTTCCTTGCTGGTGGCCGCTCGCGTATGGCACGATGCGCAGGCCAGCAGCTGGTGCGCTTCGTGATCAAAACTCGCATGCGGCAGCCAGCGGGTGGTAATGGCGGCTTTGGCTACAACCGGCAGCGAGTCGGGGCCACCGGGATAGCTGAGCGCGTGGCATTCCTTACAGGCTTTGCGCCATAGCAACAACTGCGCATCGGCCAATCGCTGCGCCACCCATTCCTCCGCATTGCGCGGAATGGGGGGCACAGGGCGCGTCGGCAAACGCTTGTCCGGTTCGTCCACCGTGTGAATTTGATCCGGATGGGCTGCGATGTATTCGGTCAATTTCTTCACAACGAAATCGTACACCACTTTCGGTTCCTTGTGAGGCACGGATTCCCGAAACCGCCGGTCGAACTGTAGCGTGTGGCAAGCCGAACAATGCTCCCTATAATTAACCGGTGACATGTATGCACGGCTGGGCAAGGAAAACGCGGCTGGAGTAATTTCCGCCTCGCCAAAGGGCCACGCTTCTTCCAATCCTGGCGGCCGATGACAATCCGCGCACTTTAGCTGGACNNGTCCCTTGCGGCGCGCGCAATTCCTTCTTGAGATGCACCTGGTGGTTGAATTTGATGGTGCTCGGATCCCGCTGCCCGCTCCGAAGAGGCGCGAATTCGGGATGGTTACGATCGAAATTGCTGATCTCAGCCACAAATCTCGGTGGGGTGTTCTTGTCCTTGGCAGCCAGATCGGCGTGACACTGCGCGCAGGCGCGGTCGCTCGTACTCGCGAGCCGCATCACACCCTTGTGCTCCACATGGCAATCCGAACACGCCGGCGAAAAAGTCTGCTCGCCATGATGGATGGGGCCATCGTGACAAGCCAGGCAGGCGTTATCCGTGACGGTTCGCTGGAAGCCAGCGGTGGAAACGTGACATGCGGCGCATTTGTGACCAATCAAGGCATGCGGACGCGCGATCGGTCCGGCATTGTAAGGCGTGGGACTTCCGCGCAATCCATGCCAGCCCAACCAGCCCAGGCCCAGCAGGGTGAACACAACCGAGAGGATGCGGCGCCAGCGCGGAATACCGTGCAGAGTCTTGAAGTAATCAAGATCGATGCGTTGTGCCAGCTTTTTGGTTGTGCGTGTTCGTCCGGCCATCTTTCCTCAGTAACGCAAAGCCATCACGGCATGTACCGCTCCGAGCGCCAGCAGTGCAATCGAAAGCGGAACATGCACCAGCAGCCAGGCGTGCAACCAACGGTAGATGCGAACCTGACGGCTCAATTGATACTCCTCTTCGCAGATGTTTTCGAGATCGTTCAGCACCGGGTGCACGGAAGCCACCGTTATCCTGCGCAGCGATTCGAAGACTTCGGCCGAGCGGCGGGGGTCGGCAAGTTCCAGTTGCGTTGCATCTGGATCAACCAGGAACGGACGCACTTTGCCGAGGTATATTTCTCGAAAGCGCACGCGGTCCTCCTGCTCGATGTCGGCGAGCGTGCTCACGTCCTCGGCGCCATACACGGTGGCTACCAACTGATCCGCTTCCTCACAGAGCTGCGCCCGAACATGCGGAATCTCCTCATAAATGGTTTCCATCGGCACGCGCGACGTCATCATCCGGGGAATGTAGTGTTGGAGCAGAGCGCCCAACACGCCACTCCCGATCACGATGAAGAACAGCCACATCAGGACCGCCGTCAAAGGCCCTCGAGACGCGAAGCCGCCGTGGAACAGGATCAGAGGCAGGCTCAACAATCCCAGCCAGATGTGGCCGCGCATCCAAGTTTGCGCCCGGCCGATGCGCCAAACGGGCACTTTTTTGCGTGCTCCCAGAAGCCCTGCGTACAGCATCAGAGCGTAGCCGGCGATACCGAACGTAAGACCCAGCGCACTGCCGCCGCGCGGCCCGCCGGGGGCGCGCACGGCATAGAGAATGTAGATTGCCAGGCTGACTGCGAATAAGGCCAGCGTTGCAATCATCCAGGGCCGGTGTGTTTTATCGATTCGCATTGATCCCCTGTAGGCCAAGTCTCCGACTTGCCAGGACAAGACGGAGTCTTGTCCTACGGCTCATCGGGGGCCTCCGTTTCTAGAGGCGTGCCTAGCCAGCGGAAAAATTCATTGGGTTCCACGCGATGCGCGGCATCGTGCGGGCAAGCGTACACACAGCTCGGTTCGGCGTGCTCGGTGCACAGATCGCAGGAGGTAGCCTTCTGTTTCTTTACGGCGATTTGCCCCTCCATCATCTCGAACGGATGCATGTTGATATTTCCGTACGGGCAGTTCTTGGCGCACAGGCCACATCCGATGCACCAGTTCTCGATGATCACTTCCAGCGAATTCCGCCGCCGGATGGCGCCCACCGGACACCCCACCATGCACAGAGGATCGCGGCACTGGCGGCAGGAGGTAGCCACCAGATACTTGTCGAATCGCAGTCCCTCGCGAATCAATCGCGTCACGCCGTCGTGCGCATCGGCGCAAGCGCGCACGCACGCGTCGCAGCGGGTGCAGCGTTCCAGATCCAATACCAAAAGGCTCTGCGCCTCCATCAAGCCCTGAGCCAGAAAATGATCGAGCGGCATGCTGGTGGCCGTCCGTAGACGCTGCCGGTTTTGTTCCTGGCGCTCGCGAGCGAGACCCTCCAAGCTACTTCTAACTTCGGGAAACCGGTCCGTCATCTGGTGGAATTCTTCGGCGTGGATGCGAACCAGCTCCACGTGATCGAGCGCGGTGCAAGTGGCCGTGCGGCGCCCTTCGCCAAGCAGGCCGATCTCGCCGAAATATCCGCCGCGGCCGAGATATGCCAGCACCAAGTCGCCTCCCGGATGCGGTTCCGTCACCTTGACGAATCCGAGACGAACCAGATAGAAACTATCCGCGATGTCGCCCTGGTGGCAGATCACATCGCCTTTGCCGTACCGCACCAACTCCACTTTGCCGCGCAGCAGGTCGATGAAATCCGGCGTCAGCGAGGCGAACATGGGAACGCTTCGCAAATGATCGTCCAGGGCGCGCTTCTTGTAGCCCGCATCCAGTTGCGCCTTGAGGGTCTTGTTGCGTTGGATGATGTCCAGCACGTTGCGGAGCATTTCGAGCATCACGCAATCGGTTGCGGCACGCACCGTGGCCGAGCGCGGATACAGGCTCATGCACGTCATTTCGCCGAACAGATCGCCTGGATTCAATGTCGCCACCGGATTGTCGTATGGCAGATCCACGGGTCCATCAATGGGAATACTGCGCCGCTGCCCTTCCTCTTCGCGCCGATCCTGCTGGCGGCTCGCCAGGCGGCTGGTGAGCTTGCTAAAAAAGCCCAGCGCGCCTCCTTCCGTTTTCACGTGCGCCATGGGCGTCGAAAGATAGACTTCGGCGGTGCCCTCCAGAATGTAGAACGCCGTTGAGCCATACTCGCCTTCCCGGCAAACGATCTCACCCTTCTTGAAATGGCGCCGGACCACGGCGTTCTTGTTCAGCTCGAGAAATGTTCCGGACACTTTCTGGAAGTAGGGCAGATCGAGCAGTTCTTCGACATCCACCGGCTCGCCGGGCAGCACGGTTTTCACAACACTTTTGTTGGTGAGCGCGCCGGTGGGGCACGACACCATGCACTCCCCGCAAGAGACGCACGAGGAATTGCCCATGGGCAGGTTGTAATCGAACGCGATGCCGGCCATGAAACCTTTGCCGCGGCGGCCGAGCACATCGTTGTGGCGAATTTCGTCGCATCCGCGAATACAGCGATCGCACAAGATGCACGCTTCGTGGTCCACCGCAATCACCAGCGACGAATTGTCCTGGCCGCGCGGGGAAAGCCGGCGGGGAAAGCGCGACTCGGATATACCCTCGTGGTGCGCCAGAGTTTCTAGTTCGCAATCACCCGAATTCCGCTGGCGCGCGCAGGGGCTGGGATGGTCCGCCATCAGCAATTCGATTAAGGTGCGCCGCGCCCGCAGGACCTTGGGGGAATTGGTGGACACCACCATTTTGTTTTCGGCTGGGCGCACGCACGACGCCGCGAACACCCGGCCTCCCACATCCACAACACAAACCCGGCAAACTCCCACGGGCGTTTCGTTTTGCTGATGGCACAAGGTGGGAATCGGAATGCCTTGCAGGCGGGCGGCGTCGAAGACGGTGGTGCCTTCGGGGACAGAAACGGCAATGCCGTCGATGGTGAGTTGAACGTCGCTCATGGTCTTGCGACGCTCCCTTCCAGTCGCGGCTCAGAATGCATCGGGCAGACGCCTTCTGGACACTGCTTTTCGAAGATATGCGCTTCGATCTCTGGCCGAAAATGTTGCAACACGGAACTCAATGGCGCATGCGCGAACTGGCCCAGGCCGCAAATGGACGTCAGCTTCAACGCGTCGGTGAGCTCATCGATCAATTCGAGATCGGCCTGCGATCCTTTCCCATGCGTCCAGCCAGTAAGGATGTCCACCATCTTCTGCGATCCCATGCGGCAGGGCACGCATTTCCCGCAGGACTCGTTACGGAAGAACGTCACCGCATTCAGCGCCATGTCCAGCATGCAGCGGCCCTCAGCGCACACTACAATGGCGCCCGAGCCAAGCATGGAGCCGGCCGCGGCGAGCGACTTGAAATCCAGACGGACGTCTGCCATGGAGGCGGGCAGATAACCGGATGAAGGGCCTGACGGCGCAAAAGCTTTCAAGGCCTTTCCATCCACGATTCCACCTGCGCGATCGTAGATCACATCTGACATCGGCAGTCCCATGGGGATCTCGAAGATGCCCGGATTGAGCACATCCCCGCTGACGCCGACAAATTTCAAGCCCGCAGCGCCTCCCTGCCCTTGCGCCTTGTACCAATCCACGCCGTTCATCAGGATCTGCGGTACGTTGGCGAACGTCTCCACATTGTTCAGCGCGGTCGGCTTGTTGAAGACGCCGTTCGTTACCGGAAACGGCGGCTTGTTGCGCGGCTCAGCGCGTTTCCCTTCGATAGCTTCGATCAACGCGCTCTCTTCGCCGCAAATGTAACCGCCTGGACTCACGAAAATTTCGAGCTCAAAAGCGAGATCCGACCCCAGGATGCCGTTTCCTAGCAGGCCTTCTTCATAGCACCTGTCGATTTCATGTTGCAGGATGTGCTCCTGAGCTTGATACTCGTGGCGGATGTAGAGAAAGCCTTTTTGTGCACCGGTTACAAGGCCCGCGATGATCATTCCTTCGATCACCAGGTTGGGGAGATTCTCCAAAATGAAGCGATCCTTGATGGTGCCCGGCTCGCTCTCGTCGGCGTTGCACACTACGTATTTTTCAGGTCCTGCGGCTTTCCGCACCAACTCCCACTTCATGCCTGTGACGAAACCCGCGCCACCCAGGCCGGGCAGTCCACTGGCTTTCAACTGTGCGATCACGCCGTCCCAATCGCGCGTTTGAGCCAGCCTCCGCAGCGCGCCGTAGTGTTCCGAACTCTGGTATGGATCGGAAGCCAGGCCGTGGATGGCCGGACCGGGTGCGAGTTGCGGCAGATCGCTGCCTCCCAACGCCGTCAACACTAGCGCCTCCGCTTGAACCGGAGTGGCCCCGCGATAGATGTGATCGTTAATGGAAATCGCGGGCGCGCCATCGCATTGTCCCAGGCAGGAACACACGCCAATGAAAACATCGCTGGCGTTCATTCCTTGGAAGCGTTGCTTCAAGCCGGTCTCAAGCGCATCCGCGCCGCGCAGATGGCACGACATATCCGAACAGACCAGCAGGTTCACTTTGGGCTGCGGCTGGAGATGGAAATGCGGATAGAAATCAGCGACGCCGTGAATGCGATAGAGCGGGATCTGGGTACGCTCGGACATCGCTTCCAACTGTTCGCCCGGCAGATAACCGTATTGACTCTGGATCGCTCTGAGATCGTCGAAAATCAACCGCCCTCCAGCCGCATCATCGCGTGAGGTTTCATTATAGACAAGCACATGCCCGCGCAACCACCTATGTGCAACCCCATGCCGCTCTCGATTGTGGTGAAATTGACAACTAGTAATGAAAATCGGTTTTACGTGCGCTCTTGGCTTCGTTGTCGCCAACGGATTGGGGCTCGCCGCCGACGCTCCCGAGCCTTCGAAGTACACCGGGCCGGGATCGTGCAGTTCGCCGGCTTGTCACGGCAGTGTGCAGGCGCGCGAGGACACGTCGGTGCTCCAAAACGAGTACAGCACCTGGGTGGTTCGCGATAAACACGCGCATGCGTTCATCAATCTCACAAATCCGATTGGCACGAGAATGGCGAAAATCATGGGTCTGCCGAAGCCTGACACGGCGCCCAGGTGCCTTTCCTGCCACGCTCTGGACGTGCCCCTGGATATGCGCGCCCGCACGTTCGATCTCACCGATGGCGTCGGCTGCGAGAATTGCCATGGACCGGCCTCTGCTTGGCTCGGGCCCCATACCACGCGCGACTGGAAGTACGAGAAGTCGCTCGATCTGGGCATGTATAACACGCGGGATCTTATCAAGCGTAGTGAAAAATGCCTCTCCTGCCATCTGGGAAATGCGGAGAAGTTTGTGGATCATGAGCTGATCGCGGCCGGACATCCGGATCTTTATTTTGAGCTGGATTCTTTCATGTCCGTGATGCCGCCGCATTGGAAAGACGTCGACAAAGATCCGTGGCTGGGAGTTCGATCGCTAGGCGTGGGTCAGGCCGTGCAATTGCGGGAACAACTAAAGCGCATCGCGCGGGAATCCCAAGGAGGCATCTGGCCCGAATACGCGGAACTGGATTGTTTCGCCTGCCACCACAGCCTGACCGCGGCCAAAGAGAGTTGGAGGCAGGAGCGCGGCTACGCCGGCCGGCGTCCCGGAAATCCGCCTTGGAATCTCTCGCGCTATGTTGTTTTCCGCCGTGTAATTCAGGAAGCGGACCCGCAAGCTTCGCAGCAACTGCGCGCCCAGGTGGATAGTGTCAATGCGCTCGTTACCGCACTCGGGTCCGATCGAAAACAAATTGCGGCCGAGGCTGCAAGCGCCGCCCAAATGGCGAACGGTCTGGCCGAGCGGCTGGCCACGATGCATTTCGACCAGCCCACCACCTTGCGCCTGTTGAAGGGCATTTCCTCGGACGCCGACGATATTGCCGGGCAAGGCGAGCGCTCGGCTGAGCAGGCCACCATGGCGCTGGATTCGCTGTTCATCGCATACACCAAGAACGATCATCTGGCGAATGATGCGCAAATCCGGGCGGCCATTCATGGCCTTTTCCAGCAAATCGAAGATCCGTCCGCGTACAATGGCTTTAAGTTCGCGCAAGCGATGAGGAGCTTGAACGCACTGTTTTGAATGATCGGAAAGCAACTCAAGATCACGCTGGCTGGAATGGTGGTGGCTGCGGCGCTGTTTTCAGCAGGCTCCAGAGGCGCTTCCACCGCTCTGCCCACGCTGAGCGCGAGCGACGTCCAGACCGTGGTGCAGCATACCGCGGCATCCGTGAACGCTCCGATGGTGATTGCAGTTACCGATCGGCAGGGCAACATCTTGGCGGTGTATCGCAAGCCCGGAGCGCCCGCAACCACCACGGCGAATTTCGGCGTGCATGCCGATACAAACGAGGTCGCGGTAGCATTGGCGCGCACCGCTAGCTTTTTCAGCAATAGTCAAGCCCCACTCTCGTCACGCACAGTTCGTTATATCAGTGGCATCCATTTTCCTCCCGGCATTCCTTTCACTGGCAACGCCGCGCTCTACGGAATTGAGAACACCAATCGAGGCTGCCCGTTTAATACGGATTTCCTTGCCGGCCAGGCCGTGCCGCCCGCGCGCTCCATCGACGGATCGACGCCGGGATTGGGAATTCTCACCGGCAAAGCGGATGTGAACGATAGCGATCCCACCGCCGTGAATCCGGGCGGAGTTCCGCTGTTCAAAAACGGGACTCTGGTGGGAGGCGTGGGAGTAGCCGGCGTGGATCCGAATGTCGCGGAGTTCGCCGCATTTTCGGGCGAAGCAGGATTCGGGCCGATTGTGCCATCGCCGGGCGTAGTGTTCATCGACGGTATCGCGCTGCCGTTCGTCAACCAAACGACGATGCCAGACGGATATCAAGCGGGCTCAGCCAACGGCAGCTACATCCTGAAGCCCCAGAGCAGTCCCGGACCGGCGCCCGATGGCGATTTGATTGCGCCGCAGGCTGGCAAGTTGGGTGGGCTCACGCTCGAAGAGGTCCAAAGCATCGTTAACAATACTGTGACCACGGGTAACCAGACTCGCGCGATCATCCGATTGCCGCTCGGCTCGCGCGCCCGTTTCGCGATTGCTGTGGCGGACCTGGACGGAACTCTGCTGGCGTTGCATCGAATGCCGGACGCCACTGTCTTCAGCATCGATGTTGCGGTGGCCAAGTCGCGCAACGTGATCTTCTTCAGCGGAACGCATCGCACGCCAGGCGATCTACCCGGAGTCCCGATGGGCACCGCTGTTACCAACCGCACCATCAGCTTCGGCGCGCAGCCGTTCTTTCCGCCGGGTATCGATTACTCGACGCCAGGACCGTTCTTTAATCTCTACCAATACGATGTATCGCATCCATGCACCCAGGGATCGCAGGCGGCCAATAAAAATCAAAACGGAATTGTGTTTTTTCCTGGAGCGCTTCCGCTGTATAAGAACGGTGTGCTGGTGGGCGGACTAGGAGTGAGTGGCGATGGCGTGGATCAGGACGATTTCGCCACGGCAGCCGGTGCGGCAAATTTTCAGGCTCCTGCAGCGATGCGGGCCGATCAGGTGTTCGATGAGAGTGTGCGATTGCCGTATATCAAGTTCCCGCGCAATCCGACGGATTAGCGCTTGATCGAGGGGCTACCGCTTCGGATTGAGGCGCTCCAGATCATCCAGCCGGTTTTCGTGTGATCTTGAGATGCGGGCAAGCTCGTTGATGAATCCATCCGTTTGCGAGAATAATTCGGCTGTCTGCCTGAATTTTTTGTCCGTGTCCTGAAAGCGCTTCGCTGTATCCTGAAAGCGCTTCTCGGTTTCCTTAAAGCGTTTATCGGTTTCTTCCTGCGCGATTCGCAGCAACTCGACGGACTGTGTCAAGGCTTCGTGACGTTCCGTCAGTTTTTCCAAGCGCTCGTCGATCGTCATATCTCTTCCTACTATTGTACGCCGCCGTTGCACGGGCGCATGCCCACCTACGTCATACGCTATAGATAACTATGCGCAGAATAAGACTGTTCGCTGCTCTGCTGGGATGCTGTATGCTTGCACAGGCCGATCCACCCACTGTCATCCGGGTGATCCGAAACGCCCAGCGCTCCAATAACCAAGGCTATGCGGAAGCCAAGGATGCGATCACGGTGCTGGGAGCTACGTCTGTCACGGGACCGTCCGAGACGTGGTCTTTCGAAATGCTGGATTCGTTCGCAAGCATGGAAGACTTGGATAAGGCGCTATCCATGGTGAGCGCCGGGGTCCCTTACTCCGATGATGTGCTTCCGCCCGCTAGGACTCTAATCGCGCTATATCGCGCCAATTTGAGTCACCGCTGGGATGAAGCCGCCAAGATCATTCCCAAGGCACGCTATTTTCTGGTCTCGATTTATCGAATTCGGCCGGGCGCGCAGACGAGCTTCGCCGACCTGGTGAAGATGCGCACGTCGCGCTTCGAGAGTATCAACTTCGATCAGCCGGAGATCGCTTATCAAATTATGTCGGGGATGCCGTCGGGAACATTCCTGTTTATCACGCCGCTGGTATCACTCGCGACGTTCGACGACGGCTTGGCGAAGACTCCGGACGGGATCAAAGAGATTGCCGCCGAACAAAAATTGGCCGCTGAAGTGGAGATCGGGCACGAATCTTTTCTGTTTCGGATCGATCCTAGCCGCAGCTACGTGTCGGACGAGTTCGCTTCCGCTGATCCTGAGTTCTGGAGTTCCAGGCCTAAGAACGAGTAGGCGCAACGGCACCGGCTCCGTTGAAGACGCCCGTCCAAATTATTGATTCTACCGGACACGCCCGTAGCGCACGCACCCGCGAATGTAAAGGATGCCCATGGGAACTCCCTTACGGTTGCGGTTCAGTAACACTCTTCTCCAGAGCGAGCAGGTTCCGCTTGCGCCGCATCCCCCAGCGATAACCACCCGGATCGCCATTCTCGCGCACCACGCGATGGCAAGGAATTGCAACAGCGACAGGATTGCTCGCACACGCGCGCGCCACTGCCCGTGCCGCCTTCGGCCGGCCGATCTTCTTGGCAATCTCGCTGTAGCTTCGGGTATCGCCGTAAGGGATGTCCCGGAGTTGCTCCCAGACCAACCGTTGGAAAGCAGTGGCCTGAATGTCGAGCGGCAGCGCCTTCCGGTCCTCGCCGCGAATGCGTCCCTGAATCGCGCGAACCCACTTGGCTAGCCCTTTGTCGGACCGCGCAATCTCCGCCCGCGGATATTCGCGCCGCAGTTCGCTCTCGAGCATCCCCTCCGATTCGCCGAATTGTACTGAGCAAACTCCTTGGCTGGTGGCAGCCAGCAACATTCGTCCGATCGGAGTTTTCGCGATGGCGTATTGGATGGCAACGCCAGAGCCTTGCTTCCCATAGCGCGCTGGCGTCATCCCCAGCTTCGACGACGCGCCCTCGTAAAGCCGGCTGCTCGATCCGTAGCCCGCATCGTACAGTGAGCGAGTTACGGAATGGCCATCGCGCAATCCAGCTTTCAGAGCCTGCAACCGCCGTGAATCGGCATAGGCCCGCGGCGTAATCCCTGTGAGCGCTTTGAAAGTCCGCTGCAGATGGAAAGGGCTCAGGCCAATGGTGCGGCTCAGCGCTTCGAGCGTAGCCGGACCGTCCGGATGCGCGTCGATATAGCGGCAGACCTTCTCCACGAAATCCGCATTGGGATTCGAAGTGGATGGCGCATCCGGCTTGCAACGTTTGCACGCACGAAAGCCCGCGCGCCGGGCCGCCTCCCTGGTTCGAAAGAAGACAACATTCTTGGCGAGCGGCCGCCGAGAGGGACAAGATGGCTTGCAATAAACCCCGGTGGTGCGCACAGCGTACAGAAAAACACCGTCCATGCGGCTATCATGGGCTGCCACTGCATCCCAATAGTTGGCTTGCCAAAATTCCTGCTCCTGATTCGTCGGCATCGTATTCCGGACATCCATCATTGTAAGCGCCTGCGTTGTAGCCATTCTGATTCCTCCCTACACACTCATGCTATGCGGTACGCATTTGCATAACTATCCGATTCTTGCGACGTATTGTAGACTCGATCACTTGGACCCTATTCATGACTGCGATCGATCTTTCCAGTTACGCCGGCCTCACCGCCATGGTGCTGTTGACCATAAACATCCTGCTCGGATTACTCATTTCGGTACGCTACAGTCCGGTGCGGAGCTGGCCGCACCGCCGGATTCCAGTCTTCGACATACATAACTGGACCGCCTATATTGCACTGGCCTTGGTTGGACTGCATCCGACCATTTTGCTGTTTTCAGCTACGGCCAAGTTCAAGTGGTTCGACATCCTCTGGCCCTTGGGATCGCCGGGGCAACGGCTATACAACTGTTTCGGCGCCTGTGCGTTTTATCTGCTGCTCGTGGTGGTGATCACTTCATATCTCCGCCGGCGCATTGGACGCCCGCTTTGGAAACTGCTGCACTACCTTGCCTATGGAGTGGCGGCATTCGTGTACGTCCACGGGACACTGATCGATCCGAATCTGAAGAACGAACCCACCGACTTCCTGGATGGGGAAAAAGTGTTGGTGGAAATCTGCGGTCTCCTGGTGATTGCGGCAACCATCATGCGCATCCGTTACGGCTATAGCAGAGCGGCAGCGCGCGCGCGCAGCCTGGAACCAGCCACGCCTGGTTTTTAGACCCGCGATTGCTTAATAGTCATACCCCGGCCTCGGCGGCGGCGGATTGATCCATCGGTACAACAGCCGGATCAGGCTATAGGCGCGCGGCACGGAATCTGAGGTGTACGCAATCGTATCCGGCTCCGGCCGTTCCATCGTAGGCAGCATTTCGGCCAACTCGGGCGTCAGAATATCGCGAAAACGTATCTTCACACGGATAGTTGCCGGACGCTCGGGAGGCATTTTGTGCGCGGCTGCCACGGCCTCGCGCGCTGCCTGCTCAATCTCGCGGTGAACTTCATCCAGTGGGTAAAGCTCGCCGGAGCGAGTATTGATGGCGCGTTTCACCACCACACTTCGGACGTTCGGCGCTTGTTCCTTGTATTGCTCCACCGCTACATCGTCGCCTGTGATCAGAACTACCGGAACGCCAAACCAGGCCGCCAGCACGGCGTTCATGCCGCTCTCGCCAACCGATCTTCCGTCGATCTCAAGATCCTTCACGTTCGAGTCGCCAGTGTGCGCAAAGAATCCGCGGTTGCTGCCGGCCTTGGCGTGGTAGCCGATAAAAAGCACCGCGTCGAAGGTGGCATCCAGTCCCTCCATCATCCCGTAGCGCTTGAACGCGTTGGTGATGAGTCGCGCGCCCGGCGCCAGATCCTCGATACGAAGGTTTGCATGGGAGCCGTGCGAGTCGTTGACCACAATCTCGCGGGCACCGCCGGCGAGCGCCCCACGGATAGCAGCATTCGTGTCGTCGGCCATCAATTTCCGGCCGCGATCGTATTCCGACCCGGCAGCTGAAACCATCGTTTCGCTGGCCACTCCGCTGATGCCTTCCAGATCCACCGAGATGTAAACCTTCTTGGCCGCGGGTTGCTGAGCCATGGCTGCGGCAACAATCAGGAATCCGATGCATTGCTTCATATCATTGAAAGATAGCATGTTGCTCAAGAGGCTTGACAATAATTGATTCATACGTATAATTGAAACGAACGTATGACCACGAAGACTCGCCTGCTGGATACAGCCGAACGCCTTTTCGCGCAGCATGGCATCGAGACCACCTCGCTCCGCATCATCACTCGGGAAGCGGGAGTGAATCTGGCGGCCGTGAATTATCATTTCCAGTCCAAGGAAGCGCTTCTGCACGCGGTGATTGCCCGGCGGTTAGCCCCGGTGAACCAGAGAAGGCTCGCAATGCTGGATGCTTGTGAGGCGACGGCCGGGAATGGTCCGTTGCCGCCCCATCAGGTACTGGACGCATTGCTTCGGCCGCTCCTCGAAATGCTGTCGAGCCCAGCCAAGGAGTTCGCGCCCATGATGAGCCGGATCTTCACCGAATCCAGCGATCTCACGGAGAAGGTTTTCCAGAAACATCTGGCGCATGTCTCGGCGCGTTTCTTCGCGGCATTCGAGCGAGCCATTCCTCATTTGCCACGGAAGGAACTGTTCTGGCGGCTGCTATTCACGTTCGGCGCGGTTTCTCACACCTTCGGCGGCGCCAAAGTCCTACGGACGATTTCAGGGGGCGAGTGCGATCCCTCGGACGTGGAAGGCACCATCCGGCGTCTTGAATCATTTTTGCTGGCGGGCCTCGAAGCTCCCGTGCCTGCGGAGGTGCAGCATGCAGCTCACTAGACTATGGGGGTTGGTTTTCCCGAAACAGCTAAATCGCATTCTTAGTGGGGCGGTCCCCCTGGACCGCAGCCGACGCCCTCGTCGGCTTGCTCGGTTTTGGATGAAGAGCGGGTCCAGGGGGACCCGCGCGGACCAGGGGGTCCGCCCCACCAAGCTAATTGCGTTGCTCATATGTTCAAGCTCGCTGATTTACGCCCAAGCGCCGGTGCTTCAATTGAGTCTCAAGCAAGCGGTGGATCTGGCGCTCGCCCCGGATGGCAATACGCGGGTGAAGTTGGCTGCGGAAGCGATACGGCAGGCGGAGGCGCGGTCCGCGGAGGCGCGTGCGGCTCTGCTTCCGGATGTCGAAGGCGCCGTCTCCGAGCAGAGCGAGACCAGCAACTTGAAGGCTTTCGGTTTCTCGTTTCTGCACATTCCGATTCCAGGTCTCGGTATTCCAACCTTCGTGGGACCGTTCGATGTTTTCGACGCACGAGCCAACGTTACGCAAAGCATTTTCGACTTCAGCAGCATCCGAGGTTACCAGGCCGCCAAGGTCGCGGCAGAGGCTGTCAAAGCGGATAACCAGGGAACGCGCGACCAGGTTACCGACCAAGTGGCGCGCGCTTACCTTACCGGACTGCGTGCTCAAGCAGCCCTCGAAACCGCGAAAGCAAACGTCGAGCTGTCGGAGGCATTGCTGAAGCTGTCGCAATCTTTGAAAACCGCAGGTACCGGGACCGGCATCGAAGTCACGCGCGCCGATGTCCAGTTGGCGAATGACCGGCAACTGCTCATCGTGGCCGAAAACGGCGTGGAGCGCTCGCATCTCGAGTTGCTGAAGGTGATCGGGCTGAAACTGGACCGTCCAGTGGAACTGACCGGCGCGCTGGCTTACGTTCCGCTAGAAAACCAAGACCCGGGCCAAGCGCTGGCCACGGCGCGCGAGAGCCGAGCCGAGTTGAAGGCGCAGCTACAGCGCGAACAGAGCGCGAGATTGAGCTACAGCGGTGTAAAATTCGAGCGCCTGCCGTCCGTCGCGGCCTTCGGTAACTACGGCTCCAGCGGCTCCGCCATCAACGATTCGGTTCCGACGCGCACCTACGGGGCATCGCTCAGAATTCCTATTTTCGACGGTGGACGCCGTGATGCGCGCCGCGCCGAGAGTGCCTCCGAGTATCGCCAGGAACAGATCCGCACCCAGGATTTACGCGATCAGATCGAGCTGGATGTACGGCTGGCGCTCCAGAGTTTGCGCTCGGCCGACGCCGAGGTAAAAGCCGCCGAGGAAGGCTTGAAGCTGTCCGAAAATGAGCTGGCGCAGGCGCAGCGCCGTTACAAGGCCGGAGTCTCGAACAGCGTGGAAGTAACGGATGCGCAAACCCGTCTGCAACGCGCGCGCGATAACCGGATCAATGCGCTCTACGACCACAACGTCGCCCGGATCGATCTGGGCACGGCCACGGGCACGATCCGGAGCATGCTTCCGTAAGAATAAACATGAAACGCAAAATCATAATTCCGATAGTTTTGTTGATCGCGCTGGCCGTAGCCGCTGGAGTGATGTGGTCGCGGTGGTTCGATCGCGACCATGGCAATCGCCTGATGGTCTCCGGCAACATCGAGCTGACGCAGGTGGACATTTCGTTCAAGGTTCCCGGCAAGTTGATCGAGCGGACCGTGGATGAGGGGGCGACGGTAACCAAAGGAATGCTCATCGCCCGCATCGATCGCGATCAGGTGGATCGCCAGCGTAGCCGTGACGAAGCTGGCTTGCAATCCGCGCAGTCTCAGTTCCAGCAGACCGAGACCGAAGTTCGGTGGCAGCGAGCCACGCTTGAAAGCGATATCGCGCTAAAGACGGCCCAGATCAGAGAAGCGCAGGCGCGTTTAGACGCATTGGTGGCCGGCTCGCGGCCCCAGGAAATCCAACAGGCGCGCTCGGCCGTGGCGGACGCCCGGGCGCAGTTTGAACAAGCCAAGTTAGATTGGGATCGCGGACAGGAACTGTTCAAGAACGACGATATTTCGAAAGCCCAATACGATCAATACCGCATGCGGAACGATAGCACCGCCGCCGCGCTGCGTCAGGCCGAGGAACATTTGGCGTTGGTGGTGGAGGGTCCTCGCAAGGAAGATATTGAGGCGGCGCGGGCGCAAGTAGCCACCGCTCAGGCTGCCCTGCGGATGAGCGAAGCGAATTCACTGGAGCTCAAACGCCGCGAAGAAGATGTGCAGGCACATGTTGCCGAGGTCAATCGATCTCGCGCGCAAATGGACATCACGCAGACCCAGATCAATGACACGTCCGTGTATTCGCCTATCGACGGCGTGGTGCTGGTGAAATCCGCCGAAGTGGGCGAGGTGCTGGCAGCAGGAACCACTGTGGTCACCATCGGCGATCTGGATCATCCCTGGCTGCGCGCTTACGTCAACGAGACGGACCTAGGAAAGGTCAAGCTGGGCGCACTAGCCAAACTCACCATCGATTCGTATCCGGGCCGCTCTTATACCGGCCGCGTTTCTTTCATCGCGTCCGAGGCGGAATTCACTCCCAAGCAGATTCAGACCAAGGAGGAGCGAGTGAAACTGGTTTACCGCATCAAAATTGATGTGGACAATCCCAAGCACGAGCTGAAATCCAACATGCCGGTGGACGCGGAGATTGAACTGAATTGACCGCCGAACCCATCATCCGCGCGAGTGGCCTGACGCGCCGCTTTGGCGATCTTACGGCCGTGGACCACCTCAATGTGGAAGTGGCGCGAGGCGAGATTTTTGGGCTGGTGGGTCCGGACGGCGCCGGCAAAACCACTACGCTGCGGCTCTTGTGCGGGCTGATGGATCCCACCGAAGGCGAAGCCTGGGTAGCAGGCCACAGTGTCGCGCGCGAGGTGGAAGCCGTTAAGGATCAGATCGGCTACATGGCCCAGCGCTTCGGATTGTACGGCGATCTCACTGTCGACGAGAACATGAACTTCTATGCCGACCTGTTCGGCATCTCGAAAACGGAGCGCGCTCGCCTGCTGCCCGACCTGCTGCAAATGACGCGCATGCAGCCGTTCCGCTCGCGGCCGGCTGCAAATCTATCGGGAGGCATGAAGCAGAAGCTGGCTCTGATTTGCACGCTGTTGCATCATCCGCAGGTTTTGTTCCTGGACGAACCAACCAACGGCGTCGACCCCGTTTCGCGGCGCGATTTCTGGGCCATTCTTTATCAATTGGTGCGCGACGGATTGACCGTTTTCGTGACCACTGCGTATTTGGATGAGGCCGAGCGGTGCAATCGCGTGGGACTGATGAATCAAGGACGCCTGATTCGCTGCGAATCGCCTCGGGATCTGAAACATGCTCTCGCCGAGATCTGCTACGAGGTCCAAACCCCGGATAACAGGGCGGCCCGGAAGTTTCTGCAATCGCAACCAGGCGTGCTGAGCGTGGAACCCGCGGGCGCCAAGTTGCATCTGTTCCTCGCTCCCGGCGTCTCGGCTGATCAATTGAAGAATGCAGTATCAGCGACTGATTTTCGGCCGATCGTGCCATCGCTGGAAGACGTATTTATCGGCCTGATAAGAAAATCGGAAGCCGCCAATGCAAATTAATATGGCCTCCTGTCAATTGGGTCCAACTGCTCCAGCTTCAACAGCTGCAGCAGTGGGGCGGACCCCCTGGTCCGCGGCCGACGCCCCCGTCGGCATCTTGCTTCATGGACGAACGGCGGGTCCTGGGGGACCCGCGCGGACCAGGGGGTCCGCCCCACAACCCTTGCGAACACCATGCGGTCATGCGTGCGCTACATGAATAACGCCGTCGAAACCCACGATCTGGTAAAACGCTTCGGCGACTTCATCGCCGTGGATCACGTCACTCTCCAGGTGGGCCGCGGCGAAATTTTCGGATTCCTCGGACCCAACGGCGCGGGCAAATCTACCACCATCCGCATGCTGTGCGGGCTACTGCTGCCCACTTCAGGAAGCGCAACCGTGGGCGGCCTGGATGTGATGAGGGAATCGGAAGCCATCAAGCAACACATCGGGTACATGTCCCAGAAGTTCTCGCTCTACGACGATCTAACGGTGGAAGAAAACATCGACTTCTTCAGCGGCATCTACGGCGTTCCGCGGGCGCGCCGGCCGGAACGCAAAGCCTACGTGCTCAAGATGGCGGGAATCGAAGAGCGGCGGTCGACTCTCACCCGGCTCCTTTCCGGAGGCTGGAAGCAGCGTCTCGCACTGGGCTGCGCTATCCTGCATGAGCCTCCCATCCTCTTTCTCGACGAGCCAACTTCAGGCGTCGACCCCATTGCTCGCCGCACATTTTGGGACTTGATCTACCAGCTTTCCGCCGCCGGCAACACCATCTTCGTCAGCACGCACTATATGGATGAAGCCGAATACTGCCATCGCCTGGCACTGATGTATCGTGGCAAGATAATCGCGCTCGGAACGCCGGGCGAGCTGAAGCAGTCGCTCCAGGGCCATTATCTGCTGCGGCTGGAAGTGTCCGACATCCTTAGTAGCATGAAGGCGCTGGAAAAGCTGGACGGAGTCTCCGACGTGGCAGTTTTTGGCGGAGGGTTGCATGTTACAGTCGCCGACGTCTCTCTCGCGATTCCGAAAATCCGCGCCGCGCTCCAGCAAGCCGGGATCACCATCACGGTTCTGGAGGCGATTGAACCGTCCATGGAAGACGTCTTCGTCGCCATGATCGAGCAGGAAGAGAGGAAAGCCGCATGAGCCTGCGCAGGTTGAAGACCGTAACGAGGAAGGAGCTGCTGCACATCGTGCGCGATGTCCGCAGCCTAACACTCGCGCTGGCGCTGCCGCTGGTAATGTTGTTGTTGTTTGGCTACGCTCTCACTCTGGACGTAGATCGGATACCCACCTACATCTACGACCTGGACCGCACTCCTGAAAGTCGCGAGCTGATCGATCAATTTCGTGGATCCACTTATTTTCAGATTCGCGGCGCTGTGAACAGCTACAAGCCCGCCGACCTGGCCATCGATAAGAGCGCCATCCTGCTCAACTTAGTGGTGCCTCGAGACTATGCCCGCCACTTGCTGGCTGGCCAGGAAGCCGACGTCCAACTGCTGGTGGATGGCAGCGACTCGAATACCGCGTCCATCGCGCTCGGCTACGCGCAGGCCGTGATCCAGGCTTATGCTGCGCAATTGCGTTCGGACGCACAAGTCCGCAAAGGCGGCCAGCCGCTGCGTGTGCCGGTGGATCCGCGCATCCGTGTCTGGTACAACAGCGATCTCAAATCCAAAAACTTTATCGTCCCTGGACTGATTGCCGTCACCATGATGATCATCGCGTCCATGCTCAGCTCGCTCACCATCGCGCGCGAGTGGGAAAACGGCACCATGGAGCAACTGTTGTCCACTCCCGTGCGGCCGACTGAGCTGGTGCTGGGGAAGCTGCTTGCCTACTTCGCTCTGGGGATCACGGACATGCTGATCTGCATCATCGTGGGCGTTTTCATTTTCCAGGTACCCTTTCGTGGCAGCGTCTGGTTCCTGTTCTTCAGCAGTTGCCTTTTTTTGTTCGGAGCCCTGAGCTGGGGCATCTTCATCTCCGCCTCAGCGCGCACGCAAATGCTGGCCTTTCAATTGGGGATGCTCAGCTCATTCCTGCCGGGCTACTTGCTCTCCGGATTTATTTGGTCCATACAGAACATGCCGAAAGTGATCCAGGCGATCAGCGTAATTGTGCCCGCCCGCTATTTCGTCACCATTCTGAATGGCGTGTTCTTGAAGGGCGTCGGAATCCGAGTGCTATGGGGCGAGGTGAGCATGCTGATCGTGTATGCCGCGCTCGTATTTCTGGCTGCGTCGCGAAAGATGCGGCAAAAGGTGGCGTGAATCAATGAAAGAACGGCTGATAGAAATCATTCGCAAGGAATTTCGGCAGGCTTTTCGCGAGCCTCGCATGCGGACCATGCTGTTCCTGCCTCCCATCATTCAGTTGCTGGTCTTCGGCTACGCGGTGAATCTGGACGTCGAGCACGCCAACATGGCTTGGATGGATCAGGACCACACTCCCGAGAGCCGGGAATTGCTGGCGGCTTTCCAAGGTTCCGGCCGGTTCGGCATTCTGGCCACGCCCGCGAACGATCGCGAAGTGCAAATGCTGCTCGATTCGAACAAAGTGGATATGGTGGTGCGCGTCCTGCCGGGATTCCAGCGGGATATTGAGCGCGGCCGGTCCACGGCCGTTCAGATTCTGATCAATGGAACCAACTCCAACACGGCTTCCATTGTTTCCAGTTATGCCTCATCGATTGTCGCCAATTTCGCCGGCGAGGCAATGGATACGCAAAGCCGGAATCGCCTGGCGGCTCGAATGGCGCCGGGTCCCGTGCACGCCGGCGTCCCCCGGTTGAACCTCCAGAGCCGAGCGTGGTTCAATCCCGACTTGCTCAGCCGCAATTATTTCGTCCCGGGCATCGTGGTGAACATCATCATGCAGATCACTTTGATGCTGACCGCCATGGCGATCGTGCGCGAAAAAGAGATCGGAACCATGGAGCAGTTGATGGTGACACCCATCCGTCCCATCGAGCTGATGCTCGGAAAAACATTGCCATTCGCGCTGGTCGGCCTGGTAGATACATTTTTAGTGATTATGGTCGCGCTGTTTTTCTTCCATGTACCGTTCCGCGGAAGCCCGCTGCTGTTATTCGCTTGCGCCATTCTGTTTTTGATGACCACCCTGGGCGCGGGCATGTTCATCTCCACCATTTCGCGCACCCAGCAGCAGGCCATGATGACAACATTCTTGTTTTTCCAACCGTTCTTCCTGCTGAGCGGCTTTGCCTTTCCGATCCGTAACATGCCGCAATCCATCCAATACCTGACGTTGCTCGATCCGCTGCGCTACTTCATCGAAATCGTGCGCGGCCTGTTCCTGAAAGGCACCGGCGTGTCGGTGCTGTGGCCGCAAATGTTAGCGCTAGCGGTTTTTGGCGTGGTGATCTTGTCGTTGAGCGCAATGCGTTTCCGGAAGCGCTTAGACTAAGCTGGGATCAGGCTATGAAAGCGAAGAACGTTCGGACCAGTATCGTTCTGCCGCGTGATCTGCACCGCAGGTTGCGCGAGGAAGCCGCGCGCAGAGGTTGCTCGATGCGGCACCTGATCGTGAGCGCGATTGAGCAGGCTATCCCACCAAGGCCCCCGAAAAGAGGACGATTGAATCTGGAACATGGCCTGATCCGCCGTACCGGGAAGCCGTTTTCTCTAACCAACGAGGAAATCTATGAGCTTGGTTTCCCCTGATCGACACTTTGACTTATTTAAGTCGCCCCGGTCAGAATAGAAGGTAGATGAAGCCCAACAGCGTTCGGACCAGCATCGACATTCCGCGTAACCTACACCGCAAGCTCCGTGAAGAAGCCGCGAAAAGAGGCTGTTCGGCACGCTCGTTGATCCTCGCGGCCATCGAGCAATCCGTCGCTGCTCCCGCACCGCGGAAAGGCCGGTTGAAGCTCGACCGTCCGCTGCTAGACGACGGCACGAGGAAAATGAGTTCCATCACTAGCGAAGAGATCTATGAGCTTGGCTTTCCCTGATGTGAACGTTTGGGTGGTGCTCGCCATCAAACACGTCCACCAGAAGCTCGCATTAGATTGGTGGCAGCGGGAACTGGGAGCAATCGGTTTTTGCCGGTTTACCCAGATGGGCCTCCTTCGATTGCTTACGACATCTGCAGTTATGGACGGTAAACCACTAACGATGAAGCAGGCCTGGAGTGCCTATGATGTTTTCGCAGGCGACGAGCGGGTGGAATTCATCTCGGAACCGCAGGCTGTAGAAAAAGCTTTTCGGGGACTCTCATCGAGTGCTCACGCCTCACCCAAACTCTGGGCTGACGCCTATCTCACTGCCTTTGCCGGCGAGTTCGGTGCCAGACTCGTGACGTTCGACCGGTCGCTCGCGCGTCGCAGCAGCAATTCCCTGTTACTTCAATAATCTCCCCAGCCTCCCGTCATTCGTTGTAGCCTATGAATTGGCGCTCCGCCAGCGCCACACCAGGAGATCGAAGATGATTCAACTCAAAGTGAATGGGGCCGGCCGCCAGTTCGACGGCGATCCCGACATGCCATTGCTGTGGTACTTGCGCGACGTCCTCGACATGACCGGCACGAAATATGGTTGCGGCATGGGACTCTGCGGCGCTTGTACCGTTCATCTCGACGGCGCGGCCGCCCGAAGTTGCTCCACGTCGATGAAGGATGCGGCCGGTAAGAGCGTCACCACCATCGAAGGATTGGCCGCACATGGCGATCATCCGGTGCAGCAAGCCTGGAAGAGCAACAACGTTCCGCAGTGCGGTTACTGCCAGAGCGGACAGATCATGCAGGCTGTCGCGTTGCTGAAAGAGAAACCGAAGCCGACGGATCACGATATCGACGAGATTATGCAGGGCAACATCTGCCGCTGTGGCACGTATCAGCGCATCCGTCAGGCCATCAAGCAGGCCGCGGGGGTGAAAGCATGAACACCATTAATATCGTCAGCCGCCGCGGATTCCTGGAGCGTTTTGTATCGGCCGGTGCGCTCATCATCGGCGTGCCTGTCCTGCAGCAGGTCTCGGGCGCAGCCGAAGTGGATGACGCGCCATTCCATCCCAGCGTCTACTTGGGGCTAGAACCCGACGGAACAGTGGTTATCATCGCACACCGATCCGAAATGGGAACCGGCATCCGCAGCGTGCTTCCCATGATTGCAGCCGACGAGCTGGATGCGGATTGGAAACGTTGCAAGGTTGAGCAGGCCATAGGCGATCCGAAGTACGGCGATCAAAATACCGACGGCTCCTGCTCTATTACCAATTTCCACACGGCGTTCCGCGAAGCAGGCGCAACCGCGCGCATGATGCTGGAAAATTCCGCGGCCCTCAAATGGAGTGTTCCGGCGTCCGAATGCCACGTAAAGTTTCACGAAGTGCTGCACGCGCCGTCTGGCCGCAAAGCCGGATTCGGAGAACTGGTGGCGCTCGGGATCAAACAGCTTCCTCCCAAGAAGGAAGAGCTTAAGTTCAAATCGCCTTCCGAGTATCGCTACATCGGCAAGGACATGCCGATCATCGATCTCGAAGACCTGTGCACCGGCCGCGGGAAGTTCGGGATCGACGCCAAAATGCCCGGCATGGTCTACGCTTCCATTGAGCGTCCTCCGGTGTTCGGCGGAAAGCTGGTGTCCGTTGACGACGCCGAAGCCCGCAAAATGCGCGGTGTCCAGCAGACGGTGACGCTGGATGGTCTGAAGCTGCCCTACGGTTTCCAGCCGCTAGGTGGTGTTGCGGTGATCGCCGATAATACCTGGACCGCGATGCAGGCCCGCAAGAAGCTGAAGATCGAATGGGATCTCGGTCCCAACGCAGCCTACGAATCGGAAGCCTACAAAAAGCAACTGCTGGATACCGCCCGCAAGCCCGGCAAAGTGGTGCGCAATGCGGGCGACGTGGATGCTGAGTTCGCGCGCGCTTCCAAAGTTCACGAAGCGGCGTACTACGTACCGCTGCTCGCCCACGCACCCATGGAACCGCCCGCCGCGGTAGCCGAATTCAAGGATGGCAAAGTGTTGGCTTACGCCGCGGTGCAAGATCCGCAGGCCGCACAGGACATCATATCGAAAACACTTGGAATAGACAAAAAAGATGTCACCTGCCATGTCACGCTTCTGGGCGGAGGTTTCGGACGAAAATCGAAACCGGATTACGTGGCCGAAGCCGCGCTTCTTTCGAAGAAAATCGGTAAGCCCGTCAAAGTGACTTGGAGCCGCGAAGACGATCTGCACTTCGATTACTATCACAGCGTCGCCGGCATGTACATGAAGGCTACTACCGACGCCAAAGGACGTCCCACCGCGTGGCTGCAGCGCAGCGTTTTTCCAAGCATCGGAAACATGTTTGCCCCGAACGCGGATTATGCGGCTGGGTTCGAAATGGAAATGGGTTGGATCAATGTGCCCTACGACATTGCCAATCAGCGCGCCGAGAACGGCCCTGTCAAGAATCACGTGCGCATCGGCTGGCTGCGTTCGGTCTCAAACATCTACCATGCCTTCGCGGTCCAATCCTTTACCGATGAACTGGCTGCCGCAGCTAATCGCGACCGTGTCGAATATATGCTCGACTTGCTGGGCGAACCCCGCAAGATGAATATGAAAGAGGACGGCCCGCACCTGGCGAAGGCTGGCGACAAAATGGATCAGTTTCCGCTCGACACTGCGCGCTGGCGCCGTGTGATCGAAGTCGCGGCCGAGCGGTCCGGGTGGGCCAACAAGAAGTCTTCGCCGGGCCACGGTTTCGGTATCGCCTCACATTGGTCCTTCAATACTTATGTCGCCGCGGTAGTGGAAGTAGAAGTGGACCAGCGCGGCCAGCTTCACATCCATCGCGTGGATATTGCCGCAGACCCCGGACAGATCATAAATCCGGATCGCGTCAACGCGCAATTCGAAGGCGCGGCCGTGTTCGGAACCAGCCTCACTCTCATGGGCGAAATCACTGCCATGGATGGCAAGATTCAGCAATCGAACTTCCACAACTACCCGGTGGCGCGTATGTCGGAGGCGCCGCTCAAGACTCATGTCCACATCGTCGCGAGCAATGAAGCCCCGGCGGGAGTTGGAGAGCCGGGCGTTCCGGTGATGGCGCCGGCCATATGCAACGCCATATTCGCTGCCACGGGCAAGCGGATTCGAGAGCTGCCCGTGAAGAAGACCAAGCTGGCGTAACCAGCCGCTCTACGGTTCCCTAACGTCGAGCCCGGCGGGCGCGATCGGCAGAAAATGTTTTGTATTCCAGGTGAGCAGCAGTGTTGCTCCAGCCTCGGCGACGCACTGCGCGATGGCTGCGTCATACACCCGGCCTCCACCGAGCCCAAGCCGGGATAGCATGTCAATCGCACTCCAGGCTGCTTCCGGTCCGAGTCCCGGTATGATGGCCGTTCGCGAGAACGTTTGTTCCAGCGCCAGCTTCGCAGTCTCGGGCATTGACCGGTAGGGAGCCGGAAGCCGCGTAAGAACTGAGAAGCATTCCAGGATCGCATGCACTGGAATCACCGGTTGCGCACCCTTCGCCAGCCATTGCTCGTAAGAAACGAGGGTCCTTCGATGTTGAACATGCCAGTCAGCAAGCAAGGCGATCAGGCAGCTCGAATCCAGACCGAATCGCGAGCGCCGGGCAGGCATCGCTCAGATTTCGCGATCTCTCGCCTTGCGAATCCAGTCGTTGGTTTCGTCCACCGACATCTTAGGCGCGCCCGGAATGCTGACCACAAGAACGGAACCTTTTGGAACCAGGCGGGCCTTCAGCGATTTGCGTTCAATTTCGATTTTTCCGTCCCGGTAATCGATTCGCAGACCCGTGCCAGGCTTGAGCCCAGCGGCCTCCCGAATCGCCTTGGGAATCACCACACGGCCGGCACCATCAATGGTAGTTTCCATACCATTATAATACCATCATCGATGGTATGTTAGTGCAATCCACACTAGCCAATTGATCACGAGGCTCTCAAGCGTGATACGGTGATCGGAATAGCTATGGTCAGTGGCGATGTGGATCTCGGTTACGTTATCCCCGCCCTTGGCTTTGATCGCTTTCACCAGCGCGGATGTATCCGGCGCGAGTCCATCGTCCGATGTCAGCGCCCACAGCGGGGTTCCGATTAGCCCGGCAGCTGCGTTCTCCATTCGGAACTCCTTGGACCGTTCCTTTACTTCAGCCGCCATCGATTCCGCGGTCACACCCGCTAACGACTCCATATTGTCCGCCATCAAGGCCACAGCTTTTTCCCTCGGCAACTCGCCCGCCCGTCCCATGTCCGCAGCCGAAATTAGAACCGCGCCAATAAGCCCGTGATCGTGCGACGCCGTGTGTGCCACCACCCATCCACCCATGCTGTGGCCGGCCATGGCGATGCGCCGTGTATCGACGCCGAGCCGCGAAGCCGTAGCGGGATCGCGTAGATATGCGAGAACGGCATCGGCGTCCTCCAGGGTCTGCGCGAAGCGAAAGACGCCCGGACTGCCCCACGATCCCCGATAGTTGAAAGTGACAGCGTTCCAACCCGCGCGGCGGACGGCTTGCGCCAGATCGAGATTCTTTTCATTTCCCGGCAGTCCATGGCAGATGATCAGGGTCGGATACGGCCCCGGCCCAGAGGGTTGATAGATCACGCCATTGATCAGCACGAGGTGGCTTGGGATGTGAAGCACGGTCATCTTGGCAGGATGGACCGTGTCTACCGGAGGGTCCGTGAAAATAGAAGCGGGAACCTGCTGGCCAAAAGCGCAAACGGCGGCCAGTATCAATAGCGTATAGAACCGCATCAGAGCGTTCGAATCGCGACCACGGTCATATCGTCGTTCTGTTCAGCATCGCCGGTGAATCTGTCCGTCGCTTCCACCAACTTGTCGATAATCTGGCGCGCGGAAAGTGCGGTGCACGCGAGGGCGAGCTTTTCCACTTCGGCTTCGTCCCACATCTCGCCTTTCGCATTGGTCGCTTCGCTGATCCCGTCCGAGAAACACAGCACGGCGTCGCCTGGTTGGAGCAGTACCTCTCCTTGCTCGTATTCGGAGCCATCCAACAAGCCCACAGGGAATCCGCCGGAGTCCAAGCGCTCAATTTGGCCGCTGCCGCATCGCATCACCATGGGACGCACTTGACCGGCGTTGACGTAGGTCAGCTTGCGGCTTGCAACGTTCAGCAATCCGCAGAACAGCGTGGAGTATTTGTCCGCCGTGGAGAACGAATACACCGCTTTGTTGAAATCTCCCATCAGGCTGGCGATGGAATCCGGCGGCCTTACCACCTGGGAGCGCAAAGACGCCTGAATACTCGCCATTAATACCGCAGCGGCGATTCCTTTTCCCGAGACGTCGCCGAGCGTGAAAAACAATCCGCCGTCCCGCATAGGCAGGAAATCGTAGTAGTCGCCACCCACGAACTTTGCCGAGCGGCAATATCCTGCGAAATCGAGGCCGGGAATCGCGGGAAGATCCTGCGGCAAGAGGTGTTGCTGCACGTCGCGTGCGATCTCCAGCTCCTGTAGGATGAGCTGCGCCGCCTCCGCTTCTTTGCGGAGCCGCTGGGTTTCCAGAGTGGATGCCGAGTAACCGCTGCACAATCCCAGCAAGTCGACGTCGTCTTGCGAAAATCCACCCGGTTTGTTTAAAACCTGCAAGGCCCCCATGGGTTTTCCATCCATGCCGTGCAGCGGAAGCGTAAGAATGGATTTCGTGACGTAGCCGCTTTCCTTGTCCACGCTTTTCAGGAACCGATCGTCGCACGAAGTGTCATTCACCAAGATGGCTTCGTTCTTCGCCACGCAGGCGCCCACCAGGCCCTGCCCAATCGGGATATGCAGTTCGCGGACCCCATGCGCCACTTTCGTCCAGAGACGATTGTTCTTCGAGTCCACCAGCCAGATGCTGCAGCGGTCCGCACCAACCAGATCGCGCGCCATGCCGGCGTTGAGCTCGAGCACGGCGTCCAGATCCTGCGCGGCGCCAATTTGGGCCGCGTAATCGAAAATCACCCGTGAGATGCGCTCCGTTGCGATCATTGCTCGTTCAGCCGTATGAGAACTCATTGTCGCACTGGAAACCAGTCTACCGCTCTGGCGGGTTGGGAGCCACCGAATTCCTTTCCTTCAACAGTTGATGACCGCATCCAAAACCTGCTCCACGGTAATTTCATCCAGTTTCCCCACCACCACCCGCACTCGATCACCGCGCGGCGCCCACACTGCTGGATCTGATGGTCCGAATATCGCAACCACTGGCGCACCCGCGGCAGCCGCGAGATGCGTGATGCCTGAGTCGTTGCCGATGTGCACCCGCGCAGTCCTGAGCCAGCAAGCCAACTCGTACAGATTTGTCATCCGCACCGCGCCTTCTAGAGATTCCTCCGGCCCGGCGCACCAGCGCACTGGCATCCCGATCCGCTGCGCCAATTCCTGGAATCGTTCCATAGGCCAGTTCTTGCGCGGACTTGAGGAGAACGGATGAATCACGGCGAAATCGCCCGGCGGCGCTTCGGGACAATCGATTTTGGGAACCGCCGGCCCACTGCCTCCCACCTGCCGTAAAAAATAATCCGCTACGTGCACGCGCTCATTGGGAGGGGGCAGAGCAGAGAAAAACTCAATCGGCAGCCCCAGCCTTCGCACTTCAGCGCGAAATTCATCGCGGTTCGCTCCGTACCAGGAAATAATCGAATCGAATGATTTTAGCCAGTTGATCAGCGCCTGGGGCGGATCCACTCCGTCCAGGCCCAGTAGATCGATGCCTGTCGAGGCGATAGACCGCACTCTGTCCGCGAAACGAATTAAAGGCACGACGTCGCCCCGTACCCACACTTCGGTGTAATCGGCCTTGAGACACTTCAGCGCGGGAAGAGACAGAACGGTGTCGCCAATCGCACCCGGTCGAATCAACAGCCGTCGCAAGCGGCGCTACTTCGGACTCTTGCTGGTTTCGAACAGCGGCCCGTCCACATCCTGAATGCTGAGGTGGATAGTCTTAGCGGATTCCAGGACCTTGTTCGGGATATCGAAGCGCGCGGCCACCATCCGATCCACTGTGGCGTGCGGAGCGATCTTGTCTTTGAGGGACAGCGAGTCGTTGTATTGATCGCCCAGAAACCGGTTGAATTCGAACACCTGATGCAGATCCATCTTCGAAATCATTGCGGATTCCGCCGTCGTGCCGTCCTGCTTATCCACCGTTACCTCAACTATGCGCACCACAAACGGGACATCTGAAATATTTTCCACGCGGAAATCCAGCACCGCAATGCTGTCCTGATCGCTGAGCGCGCCAGTCCTGATCTTCAGGATCTGGCCCTTCAGCTCCAGGTGAGCGCCTCGATGCGAATAGAGAATCCCCCATACGGAGGCAGCAATCACCACCACGCCAACCCCGAAAAATATCAGAAATTGTTTGCTCATTCCGATGTGGCGCACGCACTCGTGCGTGCAGCGTTCACACTCCTGTGAACGCCCGAAACCTTTCTACAAACTGGTGTTCGCAAGAGTGCGAACACGGCACGCACGAGTGCGTGCGCTACAATTGGCAGCCCCCGGCTTCGATCAGGATTCATCAATCTCCCAGTAGCTTGCCAAACGCTTGCAAGCTGCTGACATTATCGCAGACCGCTTTGATTCCGGCCGTAATCGGAATCGCCAGCAACAAACCAATGCCGCCCCACAGCGTGCCCCAGAACATGAGCGCGACTGTAACCACCAGCGGATTGAGATGCACGCGCGAGCCCACCACTTTGGGGTAGAGAAAGTTCAGCGCCAGCAGGTGAAGCATTGCGATTACAACCGCGATCATCACGTAAATGGTGGGTTGATTGTAAACGATCAGTCCCGCCGCGAGTGGCGGCATAATCGCGAGCGGCAGCCCCACGTATGGCACTAGGCTAAAGAATCCGCTGAGAGTTCCAATGAGCGGCCAATACGGAAGCTTGATCGCAAAAAAGAAACTGCAACTCAACGCCGAAAGCATCACTCCCAGCACAAAGTTGCCGATCATGTAAGCGCGCACCATGTCCGCCACGCCTTCCCAGCTCTTTCCCACGATCTGGCGCCCCGTTCCAGGGAACAGGTAAAGGAAACTGCGGCGCATATGGTCGCGCCAGCTCAGCATGAAGTACACCAGAAAAGGCACAAAGCTGGCCATCAACACTACGTCGTAAAAAGATCGCAGATACCCGTACAAATAAGTCAATAGCGGCGTAGGCTCGGCGTGAATCCGAACCTCCGGAATCGCTGCCGGCGAAGGCGGCTCCTGCTTGGTGGATTTTCGGCGCCGCATTGTATCAGGTGCGGTACTCGGCGATTGCTGTTCCTGGAATCGCTTGGGAATCAGCACCTGATAGGTTCGTTTCTCGATCTGGTCCATCTGGGTGGCGATGTTGTCCACCATGTCGTTCATACGCTGGCTGTAAACGGGCAGCGCCTCCACGAAGCCGGAGAATTCAGTGAACAAGCCGAATCCCAGCAGGTACAGACCGAGAAGCGCGATGCTGCACACAACGAAGCTAGCCACCGCGCGAGGCAACCGCAATTTTACGAATGCCGTCACCACCGGGTCCAGCAGAAACGCGATGATCACCGCGATCACTACCGTGATAAAAAATACCCGGCCGTAATATAACAGTGCGATGCTTGCCGCGAACGCAAGTATCGTAAGGCTGGTCTGTCCCGGCCTGTGGGTTTGAGTAGGCAGCGTCGGTGTAAGTGTGGACATCCGTACCTTAGGCTATCCTCTATGATGAAATGAAATCCCGAGCAACAGCAAACCGGGCCAGAACGGGCTTCTTCAAATCCTCATGATAAACGGCAGGGTACTGGCGCTCGATCTGGGCAAACGGCGCATCGGATTGGCGCTGAGCGACGAGCTGGGCATAACGGCGCAAGGCCTGGAAACATTGGAGCGTAGCAACATCCGCGAGGACCTGGCCCGGCTCGCAAAGCTTGCTTCCGAGAAAAATGTCGCGCTGATATTGATGGGAAATCCGCTCCACATGAGCGGCCGTGAGGGACGCCAAACCGAGTATACGCGCGATTTTGCGGAGCGCCTCCACGCCGCCACCGGCCTCCCGGTCGAGTTCCGGGATGAACGCCTCACCACTGTTGAAGCGGAGCGTGTGCTGCGCCAAAGTGGGATCAGCATTCAGAAAAGAGCGAAGGCGGTGGACCGTTTGGCAGCGGTGATTCTGCTCGAAAGCTATCTCGATTCCCGCCGTCTATGATGCGTAGTCATTCATGCGCCGGGTGTCTGGCCCGGCTGATGTTCGCGCTCCTGCTGGCCGCCGCAATCGGCGCAGTAGTTGTCTATTATTCTGCGTCACGGCCCTATCAGGGTTTTCAGAAGCCGGTTATTTTGGATTTTCCGAAGGGCACCAGCACGCGATCCATGGGCGTGCAACTCGCGCAGGCCGGGGTAATCCGTAATTCCTGGCAGTTTCTTGTGGCGCGGGCGATGCGGCCAGGCGCACGCCTGCTGGCCGGCGAATATCAATTCTCAGAACCAGCTTCGGTCCTGACCGTGTTCGATCGTATCGCGCGCGGCGATGTTTTCTTTTACGAGCTCACGGTTCCGGAAGGCAGCAACATGTTCGATATCGCCGCGAGTATCAACCGGTTCGACTTTATGAAAGGCGCGGATTTTCTCCGCGTCGCTCGCGACCCCACGCCCATTCGCGATCTCGCGCCCGACGCCCCTACGCTCGAAGGTTACCTGTTCCCGTCCACTTACCGCATCGAGCGCACTACAACAGTGAAGCAGCTAAGCCACATGATGACGGACCTGTTCCGCAAACACTGGCGGGAATTGCAGACTTCGGCGGCCACGGTGAATGCGGTTGTGACGCTGGCCTCACTGGTGGAGAAAGAAACGGCCCTTTCCGAGGAGCGGCCGGTGGTCGCCTCTGTTTATGCGAATCGGCTGCGGTTAGGCATGCCGCTCGACTGCGATCCAACCACCATTTATGCCGCACTGCTGGAGGGTCGATACCGCGGAACCATCTATCGTTCAGATCTTGATAATGCGAGTCCATACAATACATACCGTCATGCCGGCCTTCCTCCTGGACCCATCGCAAACCCTGGATTGGCGGCCATCAAAGCGGCGCTCGCGCCCGCCGCGACGTCCTACTTGTACTTCGTCGCTAAACCCGACGGTTCGGGCGGCCATCAGTTTTCGGAAAACATAGAAGCGCACAACCGCGCAGTGGATCAATATCGCCATCGCATGAAGTGACTCGTGGGCCACGTTATCATGAAACCTTGATGCCGCTCCCGGAATCCGCTTCAGCCTTTCTCGCCGGCATTGTCGAACGGCTGCGCAAGACGCGGCTCAAGCGGCGCATCGTCTTTCCGGAAGGCGATGACGCGCGCGTTCAACAAGCGGCGGAGCGGCTAAAGCGCGAAGATCTTGTAGCGCCAATCCTGTTGGGAGCGGGCCGCTCTGTCTCTGAGCAAGACGCACGAAGATACGCGCAGCTCTATTTTGAACGCCGCCGCGCGAAAGGAATTACGGAGATGGAAGCGGGCGAAATTGCAAGAGCACCGCTCTACACCGCGGCGCTGATGGTAGCGGCGGGTGATGCGGACGGGTTTGTTGGCGGAGCCGTCAACACTACGGCGGAAACGGTGCGCGCGACCTTCCAGTGCATTGGGCCAGCGCCATCCGTACAAACCGTCTCGAGCGCATTCATAGTGGCTGTTCAAAACAGCGCATTCGGCCACAACGGCCTGCTCGCTTTCGCCGATTGTTCCATCGTGATCGATCCTTCACCCGTCGAACTCGCTGAGATTGCGATCGCGACCGCCGCTACCACACGCAACCTCATCCATGCAGAGCCGATCGTCGCTCTGCTCTCGTTCTCAACCAAAGGCAGCACGCACCATCCATGGGTAGATAAAGTCACCGAAGCGTTGCGCATTCTGCGGGAACGGGCGCCCGACCTTGTAGTGGATGGCGAGTTGCAAGGCGACGCGGCGCTGGTGGAATCGGTTGGCCAATCCAAAGCGCCTGGATCTCCTGTAGCCGGCCGGGCCAACACGCTCATCTTTCCCGATATCGCCTCCGGCAACATCGCTGTAAAGCTGGTGGAACGCTTGGGTGGCGCGCTGGCTCTCGGACCGTTTCTGCAAGGGCTCGCGAAGCCTGCCAACGACCTTTCGCGCGGCTGTTCGGCCGAAGATACTTACGGCGCCGCCATCGTCACGGCGCTCCAATCCGCGAATGCTTCCCTATAAGCTCGTTTACCACAACGGCTACGACCTGAACCTGGGCGAGCATGTCTTCCCCTCGCAGAAGTACCGGCTGATTCGCGATCGTTTGCTCGAAGAACATTTCGCCGAGCCGGCCGATTTCATCGAACCTCAACCAGCCTCCGATGCAGACATCCTGCGCGTGCACGATCCAGGCTGGGTGCAGCGGCTGAAGACCGGAACGTTGAGCGTCGAAGAAATCTTAAAGCTGGAGATTCCCTATTCTCCCGAGATGGTGGCCGGATTCTGGCTGGCAACGGGCGGCACTATTCTGGCAGCCCGCAATGCCCTCGTGCAACGCATCGGCTTCAACATCGGCGGCGGATTTCATCATGCGTTTCCCGGCCACGGCGAAGGATTTTGTGCGATTCACGACGTCGCCGTTGCTATTCGCGCCCTCCAACACGATGCTTCCATCCAGCGCGCCCTGGTAGTGGATTTGGACGTTCACCACGGCAACGGAACCGCGGCCATCTTCGCCGGAGATCGCAGCGTGCTTACGTTGTCGATGCATCAGTTCCACAACTACCCGAGCGAAAAGCCGGACTCCATCATCGATATCCATTTGCGAGACGGCGTCGAGGACGAAGAATATCTGAGCCGGCTGAAGGACTCCCTAGCAGTCGCAATGGGTTTTGCTCCGAACCTGGTTTTTTACCTGGCCGGTGCGGATCCCTATCAGCACGATCAGCTAGGCGGCCTGTCTCTGACGATGGACGGCTTAAAACAGCGCGACCGGCTGGTGTTCGAAACAGCCCTAGCTCAAAACGTTCCAGTAGCCGTAGTCTTAGCCGGCGGCTATGCCCGCCATACCGGCGACACGGTGACCATTCACTGCAACACGGCCAAGGCCGCCAAGGAGGCGCTGTCGTAGCGCACGCACTCCTGCGTGCCGCGTTCACACTCGTGTGAACGCTTTTCTATCCTTTCCGCACGCTTGTGTTCGCAAGAGTGCGAACACGGCACGCACGAGTGCGTACGCCACAATTGCGCCACGCTTGTGCAAGAATCAAAGCAACCGGTGTTATGATCACTGCGACTGCCTACGACAAACACGTGGAACAGCTATTTGAAGTGATGAAACGGGTCCATGCCGCACTGACAAATGCCGGCATTGACTACCGCATCGTCGGTGGCATGGGCGTTTTTTTTCAGGTCAGCGAACGCGACCCCATCGCCGGCCGCCTCACGAAAGATGTCGACATTGCAATAAAGCGCGACGACCTCAAACGAATCGCCGCAGCCGTCGAAGCACACGGCTTTAAGTATCGCCATGCCGCCGGCGGCGACATGTTGGTGGATGCCACTCAATCGAAGCTGCGGAGCGCGGTCCATTTTGTGTTCGTACGCGAGAAAGTGCGTCCGGAGTACTTGGAGCCGGTCCCAGATTTCTCGGAGCCCACAGTCACACAGGAGGGCTTGCTCCTCGCCTCGGTGCCCGATCTTCTGCGTATGAAACTCACCAGCCTGCGCCTCAAGGACAAAGTCCACATCATCGACATGGACGGTGTCGGCCTAATCACGCCCGAAATCGAGAATGCGCTTCCGGAACCATTGCGTCAGAGGCTCCAACAAGTGCGCGCGGAAGATCGTCAATCCGCGGGCGCGGAGTAGGCTGACGCAGGCGCGGCTTCAATCAGAGCGTCTTCAAAAGAATAGTCCGGCTTCGGAAAAGGATTGTGCCGCAAAAACCAACGATACGATTCCTTTAATCCCGCCGCGAAATCTACCGGTTTGAATTTCAAAACGCGCTGCGCCTTGTTCACCACCACCGTGATCGCGGGCATGTCGAAATAGAAGCCGAAGTACAGTTTGGGGCCCATGGGATGGCCGCCGGCGCGCAAGATCCGCTCGCGTGGCCAGCGCACGAACGTCGGTTCCTTGCCCGCGGCCACCGCGAACGCTTCCACCGCCTCCACCTGCGTCAATGGACGTGGATTCGCGATATTGAACGCGTGGCCTTCCAGATCCGCAACGTCGATCACTTTCAGGCACGCACCCACCAGATCCTTGATGGCCACGAACTGCATCAGCCGGCGGCCATCGCCCGGCAGAATGATCGGCCGGCCTTCGCGCAGCCGGTCCCAGAAAAAAGCCTCTCGATAATACGGATTGCCCGGACCATAAATAAACGGCGGACGCAGCGTCACTACCGGAAAGCCATTGCGCTGGTGCATGCGAAACAGAGTGCGCTCACTCATCGCCTTGTTGCGAACATAGGCGTCGGGATGATCGTCCGGCGCCAGCGCGTCACCCTCGTGATGATTCAAGCCATCGCCGTAGGCAGCTACGCTCGACATAAATACGTAGCGCTCGAGATTATTCCCGCAAGCGCGCGCCGTCGCCTCCACTTGGACAGCGGTAGTGCCGCGTTCCCAGTCGTAAACGTTATCGTAGACCACGTCGAACTTCCGGCCGGCCAGCGCGCGTTTCAAAGCCTCGGGGTCGTTGCGGTCGGCTACGATGCCGGCCACTTTCTTCCCCAAATCGTGCCGGGGCCGCCTGTGCAGAATCGAAACTTCGTGACCAGCCTTCAGCAACTCCTTCACCAGAGCCCGGCCAATAAAAAGTGTTCCGCCAATCACCAGGATTTTTTTCCTGGCAGGTTCCTGACGCTTTGCTCCGTTAGTCGTAGTACTCAAGCCCAAGGTGTGTAATTAAGTCCTCTCCGCGCATCCACCGCAGCGTGTTCTTCAACTTCATCAATTGAATGAATACGTCGTGCTCCGGATATAATCCCGGCGCTGTCATGGGAGCCTTGAAATAAAAGGACAACCATTCCTGAATACCCTTCATACCCGCCCGCTGCGCCAGATCCAGGAATAAAACCAGGTCCAGCACTAACGGCGCCGCCAGGATCGAATCCCGGCACAGGAAATCGATCTTGATCTGCATCGGGTAGCCCAGCCATCCGAAAATGTCGATGTTATCCCAGCCTTCTTTCGAATCGCCGCGCGGCGGGTAATAATTAATGCGCACCGCGTGATAAAGATTCCCGTAAAGTTGCGGGTAAAGATCCGGCTGCAGAATCTGTTCCAGCACGGAAAGCTTGGTCTCTTCCTTCGATTTGAATGATCCTGGATCTTCCAGCACCTCACCATCCCGGTTTCCCAGAATATTAGTCGAAAACCAGCCCGACATTCCCAGCATCCGCGCTTTAAAGCCCGGCGCCAGCAAAGTTTTAATGAAAGTCTGACCGGTTTTGAAGTCCTTGCCGCAAATCGGTATCTGCCGCGCGCGAGCCAGTTCCAGCAGCGCCGGCGTATCGGTGGTGAGATTGGGCGCACCATTGGCGAACGGCACGCCGCTTTTCAAAGCAGCGTACGCATAGATTTGGCTGGGGGCGATGTCGGGATCGTTCTTTTGCAAACCGCACTCGAAATCCTTGAGCGTCTGATGAACCGCCGCGGGCTTGTGAAAAACTTCCGTGGACCCGCACCAGATCATCACCAGCCGCGCCGCACCAGTGGATTCCTGGAACTGCCGGATATCCTCAATCAGCATTTCCGCGTGGTCCATTCTCGAACCCCCGGTTTTGACATTGGGGCCGTGAATTCGCTTCACGTAATTCTGGTCGAACACAGCCTTCATCGGCTGAATCGCCTCCAGCGGCTCACGAACTTTCTCGAGTAGCGCCGGCTCCAGAACTTTGGCATTCACAGCCGCCTGGTACGCGTTGTCTTCGAAAATGTCCCAGCCGCCGAAGACTAGGTCCTCGATTTTGGCCAACGGAACAAAGTCCTGAATGCGGGGAGTCCGGCCTTCGGTGCGCTTTCCCAGCCGGACCGTTCCCAATTGCGTGAGTGAGCCGATAGGCTCTCCGAGACCGCGCTTCACGGCCTCCACACCGGCCATGAACGTCGTGCTGACCGCGCCAATGCCGGGGATCAGAATTCCCAACTTTCCATCGGCGGGCGCAATCGTGGTGTTTTCTTTGGTGGGCAACTCTCGACTCTCCTTGGGTGCCGCGAGGATGCTTGAAGGGTACCCTCGTTAGGTGTCCTCGAAATGTTTATCCTACGCTATACTAACATTTTATGCTAACTCGCGCGACCGGCACAATATCCGCTCTCCTGGTGGATGACGAGCAACTCGCGCGCGACGAGCTCTCCTTTCTGCTGAAGGAGTTTCCCGAGATCGAAGTGCTGGCAACCGCGAAAAACGGCCTGGAAGCCATCAAACTGATCGAAAACCTGGAGCCTGACGTAGTGTTCCTTGATGTTCAGATGCCCGGTCTGGACGGCTTGGGCGTCATCCAAAAGCTCCGTGAAAAAAATGTGCCCTTGCCGCACTTCATTCTGGCGACCGCGTACGACCAATACGCGCTGGAGGCCTTTCGGCTGGAAGCGCTTGACTATTTGCTGAAGCCGATCGAGAAGGATCGGCTGGCGCTGACCATCGAGCGCGCGCACAAAGTCATCGCCGAGAGGTTGAAGACGGCCCAGCCCGAAGCTGCTCTGCCCAAGCCCATGACGCAGCGAACCAAGCTGCTGGTGAAGAGCAGCAATCGCAATTTCATCGTGGACGCGCAGGATGTGGTCTATGCCACCATTGAGGACGGACTGATTACAGTCGTCGCGACTGGCGTAGAAGGTGAATCCAATTACCGGACCATTGAGGAGTTGCAGTCCAATCTCGACCCTGACACTTTTTGGCGAGTGCACCGCTCCTTCCTGGTGAACATTAATCGCATCCGCGAAGTAATCCCGTGGTTCAAGTCGAGTTTCCAGCTTCGCATGGACGACAAGAAGCAGACCGAAATTCCGGTCAGCCGCGTCCAAACCAAACGCCTACGCGCGCTGCTCAAACTCTAACTGGTAACCAAGCGTCCTGCCAACAATGAACCGCGAATATCACAAGTGGTATAGCAATGCGCTGCGCCGCGACATGGAGCTACTTGTCTTCGGACACGACGGCATTCCACTGCTCGTATTTCCAACCTCCATGGGCCGCTTCTTCGATTACGAGAGCCGCGGCATGATCCAGGCCCTCCAGAACAAGTACGAGCATGGCCAGCTTCAGGCGTTTTGCGTCGATTCAGTGGATGCCGAAAGCTGGTACAACAAGGCCGTTCCGCCGCGCGAACGTGCGCACCGGCATACCGAATACGATCGCTATCTTTTCGACGAGATTGTTCCGTTCATCCGCTCCCGCAATCGGTCCGATCTGCTGATCACCACCGGCTGCAGCTTCGGCGGCTATCATGCTGTCAACTTTGCCCTCCGTCATCCGGACGTAGTGACGGGCGCCGTCAGCATGGGCGCAGCGTTCGACATTCACCAGTTTCTGGACGGATACTACGACGACAACTGCTACTACAACTGTCCCCCGGATTTCCTGCCGAATCTGACAGACCCATGGTATCTGGATCGCTACCGCCGCCAGAAGCTGGTGCTCGCCACCGGTGAAACAGACATTTGTCTGGACGAAAACATCCGCCTCTCCGGGATCATGAACGCCAAGGAAATCCCGCACTGGCTGGACGTATGGGGCGACGGCGCCGGTCACGACTGGCATTGGTGGCAACAGATGGCCGTCAAATTCTTTTGAGGACGGTGGGGCGGACCCCCTGGTNNGCCGACGCCCTCGTCGGCTTGCTGGGTTCGGACGACACTGATTCTCCTTGAGCGAAGAGCGGGTCCAGGGGGCCCCGCGCAGACCAGGGGGTCTGCCCTACGATTGCATCTGGATCCCCAGTTTTGGAAAACTAAGTGGGCATTGGGCTGGCAGCCTGCCCCACATATAATCTAAGGTATGTTCCTCGCCAGAGTTGTTACCTTGTCCGCGCTGATGATCGTGACGGCTTTTTCACAAGCTCCAAAACCCAACCACGACCTCGGGTTTGAAGACACGCCCATGCTTCCCGGTCTTCCTTATCACGTCCACGATGACCGGCGTCCCCATCCGCGCGTGGTGACACCGGCCGCCGAGCCAGGTGGTCCGCCATCGGATGCCATCGTGCTCTTCGACGGGAAGGATTTGTCGGCCTGGACGTCACACCACAGCGACATCACGCGCGGGGGCACCTCCGGCGCGCCGGAATGGAAGCTGGGCGATGGGTACATGGAGGTGGTGCCGCACACCGGCGACATTGCAACCAAGGAAAAATTTGGGGATTGCCAGTTGCACGTGGAGTGGGCGGCTCCGGCGGAAATCGTCGGCACCAGCCAGTCGCGCGGAAACAGCGGCGTGATCCTGCAGGGGCGTTACGAGGTGCAGGTTCTGGATCCTTGGGACAATCCGACCTACGCCGACGGCCAAGCCGGCGCCCTCTACGGTCAATGGCCGCCGCTGGCGAATCCGGCGCGAAAGCCGGGGGAATGGCAGGTCTACGACATCGTGTTTGAAGCGCCAAAGTTCGAGGGCGAAAAACTGGTGAAGCCGGCGTATATCACGGTGTTCATGAACGGCGTTTTGCTACACAATCGCAAGGAGTCGATGGGGCCGATGGTTTACCGCCAGGTAGCGCATTACTCGCCGCAGCCGGCCGAAGACGTGCTGGTCTTGCAGAATCACAATTCCAAGGTGCGCTTCCGAAACATCTGGATCCGGCGTCTGCAAGGGTACGACCAGCCGGAGAAATAGTTGAGCGATTCGAAATTTCCGAATCACTTTGACGGCAAGCGCTTCTACAACCCCGATGCTCCCGAAGCGCGCGGGTTTCTTGATGTCGTCCGATGGAAGCTGACCAGCCGGCCGGAACCTTCCCCCAGTTTCATTTCGGACGTCGAGCAATCCGTACCGCCCCAACGTGTGGAAGGCCGCGGATTGCGAATCACTCTGGTGAACCACTCCACTGTGCTGCTTCAGCAACTGGGTTTGAACATTTTGACGGACCCAATTTGGTCCGAACGAGCGAGTCCTGTCGCCCACATCGGTCCGCGGCGCCGGAGAAAACCGGGAGTATCCTGGGAGAATCTGCCGCCGATTGACGCCGTGCTACTCAGTCACAATCATTACGACCACCTGGATCTACCGACACTGCGGCAGTTGGCGGCCCGTGGAGATTCTACATTCGTTGTTCCGGCCGGCGTGGCTCGGCTGCTTCGCTCGGAGAATATCGGGCCCACGCACGAGTTGGATTGGGGCGAATCGTTATCACTACTGGGCTTCACCATCCACTGTGTGCCGGCTTTGCATTTCTCGGCCCGGGGAATCTATGACCGCAACATGACCCTTTGGTGCGGGTATGTGATTGAATGCCAGGAACGCCTCACTTATTTCGCCGGAGACACCGCGTTCGGAAATCATTTCGCACAGATTCGGGAAAAATTCGGATCGCCGCACCTGGCGTTATTGCCGATCGGAGCCTACGAACCGCGCTGGTTCATGTCGCCGGTGCATATGGGTCCCGATGAGGCGGTTCGAGCACATGAAATCCTGGGCGCCAAAACCAGCATCGCCATCCACCATGGAACCTTCCAACTGACCGATGAAGGCCTCGACACTCCGAAGAAACAGCTCATCGCCTGCGCAAAGGACGAACCGTTTCTGATCCTTGAAAACGGCCAATTTGCCGACGTGCCATGACGATCGACAAGCACACGCTGGCGCTGATCAGCATTGTCGGGAGTTCACTGGACGTGCTGGGCGCGTTGTATCTCGCTTACGATCTGTTGGGTGGCGAACACGGACCGCTGCGGACTCTCACGCGCGCGGTCACCTACGGAGCCTTCTTCGGAATCGGCTACAGCCTTTTCCTGGGACCGGTCTTCGGCCTGGCAAGCGGCATAGCGCATGGCATCACTCTCGCCTGGGAATTTTCCCGTGCTTCGCGGGGTGAACCGAAGCCGGGATTCTGGGTGGACACGGGTATGAGCGCGATTCGTGGGTGCGGTTTTGCGCTGGGCGCTTCTTATTCATTTGGCGCCCGCTTCGGTATCATGTTCGGTGTCTTGAGCGCGGCCGGGCAGGCTATCGCTTATCGGATGGGCGTCCGGCCAACCGTCGATTACAAACCCGCTGCCCGCGTGCGCGTGACCCGGTTCCAATTGTTAGCGGCGGCGAATCGGACGATCGGCTACGCGATTACCGGATACTTTTGCAGCCTGGTCACCGGACAAAAAGAACACGCGATTGCGATCGGTTTGAAAGCGGGACTGGCCCTTGGCGTGGTCACAGCAATCATCGGCTCCTGCACTCCTCTCATCGAATGGAAGGCCGATCATGTGCCAGAGAAGCGCATGGGTGTGTTCGGAGTTGGCTTGATCCTGATCGGCTTCACGCTGCAATCGGTCCAGTATTGGGTGGCGCTGCTCGATGTGACGATTCGTTAGTTCATTTGTGGCGCACGCACTCGTGCGTGCCGCGTTCACACTCGTGTGAACGCCTGGATCCTTTGTGCACGCTGGTGTTCGCAAGAGTGCGAACACGGCACGCACTCGTGCGTGCGCCACAACGGATCGCTAATTCGCCGCGAGATTCTTCGCAAGCAGCGGCTCTATGATGCCGGTAATTTCCTCGAAAATATACTGAGGCGAACGGTCGCCGCGGATTTGATAGAAGTGCTTACGATCCTGATAGTGCGCCAGCACCGGACGGGTCTGCGCTTCGTAGGTCCGCAGCCGTTCGCGCACTACGTCTTCCTGATCGTCCTTGCGGGTAATCAGCGCCGTGCCTTCGTTATCACAAAGTCCGGCTTTCTTCGGGGGCTGGTGCAGCAGGTTGTAGATGGTGCCGCAGATTGGGCATTGCCGGCGAGAAGTCAACCGTCCTACTAGCGCATCCAGCGGGACATCCAGATGCAGGATGATCGGCTTCGGCAGGGCCTGATCGGCAAGCAAGCAATCCAGATATTCCGCTTGATACACAGTCCGCGGATAACCGTCCAGCAGAAATCCGTTCAGGCAGTCCGGTTGCGACACCCGACGCACCAGCATCTGGTTGACAAGATCGTCACCTACTAATCCCCCGCTGGTCATGATGCACCGGACAGCTTCACCCAATTTCGTGCCGGCCTGAATCTCAGAGCGCAGCATATCACCCGTCGAAATCGCCGGAATCCCCAACCAGTTCGTGATCAGCCGCGACTGCGTCCCTTTGCCGCTACCTGGCGGTCCAAAGAGCAGTAGGACCAAGCTAAAACCCCCTTGTGAGCCCCATCAAACTTGTAAGCCTATCCAAACCTATCTATCGGGTCAAGCTGATATCATCAGCAGTGCCCATGTTGAGACTCCTCTTATTCTGCCTCATCAGCACCACTTGGTGGTGCTACGCCGAAAACCTTGAATTGAAAGCGACGCCTCAGACCGTGGTCTGGGGCTACTATTCCTCCGCAGCCAAACCTGTGCTCACTATCCACTCGGGCGACACGGTGAGGGTGGAAACCGTTTCCGGGAATCCCGCGCGCTTGGAAGCGGCCGGCGCCCGCGCCGACCAAATCCCGGATGCCCTGCGCGCCATCTACAAAGAAGTGACCGACCGTGGACCGGGTGGCCATATCCTCACCGGGCCCATTTACGTGGAAGACGCCGAGCCCGGGGATGTGCTGGAGCTTCGCATTCTTAAGATCGAGCTCACGTCGACGTTTGCATTTAACAGCTTTCGGCCAGGCGCAGGCTTTCTTCCCGACGATTTCCCGTTTGCCCGAACCAAAATCATTCCTCTCGATCGTACGCGTATGCTGGGCCACTTCAGCGATTCGGTGGAGATTCCGCTGCGGCCGTTCTTCGGCAGCATGGGCGTGGCGCCGCCCGAAGCCAACGGACGGATCAACAGCGCGCCGCCGTGGATTCACGCCGGAAATCTCGATAACAAAGAACTGGTGGAAGGAACCACCCTCTACATTCCAGTGCACACGAAGGGTGCGTTGTTCGAAGTGGGCGACGGGCATGCCGGACAAGGCAATGGCGAGGTGGATATCACGGCGCTCGAGACCCAGCTCAACGGCACGTTCCAGTTTGTGGTTCGCAAAGACATGCACGTGAAATGGCCGCGGGCGGAAACGCCTACCCATTACATCACCATGGGACTCAATGAAGACCTGAGCGAGGCCACGAGGCTCGCCATCCGCGAAGCCGTCGATTTCCTGGCTACCGAGAAACATATGAGCCGCGAGGACGCCTACATGCTGGCTAGCGTCGCGGTGGATTTCTGCATCACGCAACTGGTGGATGGGAACAAGGGTGTGCATGCCATGATCCCGAAGAGCATTTTCATTGGCCGCAAATGAACGCGGATGAACGCGAATAAGAAAAAAGGGGGCTTCGAGCCCCCCTCTCGCTGCTACTTCTTGCAGCACGGGCAATGGCAATCTCCATTGCAGCTCGGACCACAGCAGCCACTTGCCGCCGTCATTGAAATAGCGCCGCCAACCAGAAGCGCCGTCAAGAGCCCGAGGCTCGTCATAAGTTTGCTGAGTTTTTTCATTACAATTCTCCTTTTCTGAAATTTTTGAATGTGTTGAACACGCTGTACCGGCGTGTAATTTTCAGATCCGGAGAACCCGGTGTAACAAATAGGAACCTGACGAATCCTTGAAATAGGTGGGGACCAGGGGCGCGGAAAGCCAACTCTCTGCGTGAAATTCCGCACCGACGCTAACGGGAACGGCCGCAAGATCGACAGCGGGCAGGCCTCGCTCCGCTTTTGCCTTCTCCAAAAGAACGTAGGGGCAATTGCGCCCCGTGCTTTCCGTGCACGGTAGCGATGGTCCTTTGGAATGAGGACAACAGGACGAACTTGCCGGCATCCCTACGGCTAGCAGCGGGCATAGCGTGATCACGTTCATCAACGCGATCACCATGGCCCAAGCCAGCAAACGTTTCATCACAGGATTAGACGAGCGGTCCCTCAAATCGTGTGGTGGAGCACTTTATGGGCCGTTTCAGCGCCGTACACCGGCAGTTTTGGATCGTTCAGCAGACCGATCTGCTTCAGCACGGAGGCTTGATCCCAGTAGATGTGCTCGTGCGCGAGCTTGCCGTCGCGAAAATGCACGATCACTACCAGTGGGATTTCGACGCGTTTATTCGTGGGCGCCACTCCCGGCAGCATCCACGGCATTTCCACCGAATGAGTGAAGGAAAAGATCATTTCGTCCACCAACTGGTCGGCGCCAACCGTTCGCGAAACCGGGGTGAGCGTGGTGTCGGGCGGCATCTTGGGAATGAAGTCGGTGGAATAGAAGCGCCGCAGTTCTTCTTTTCCATACCCACCCGTCATCACGGGAATGTGATTGACATAGGCGTCGTTCACCATGGTGTCAAGTGTGGCCTCGGTATCGCGCGTGGAGAATTCGTGCGCGGTGTGCTGCTCCCAGATGGCGCTCAAATCAAAATTCGGCATGAGCCTAATGTTACTAGACCGCTCGGCAACGGATCAGCGTCATGGCCTTTACGCTCATGACAACTTCTCCGTTCTGATTCAAAACTTCCGTCAGCGTCCGCACCACGCCGCGATCGGGTTTGGATTGGGAGCGCTTGGTCTCGAGAATAGTCGCTCGAAGGCGCAGCGTGTCGCCGGGGCGCACCGGGCGCAGCCAGCGCAATTCGTCGATCCCGGGAGAGCCTAAGCTCGAAGCCTTCGACAGGTAATTATCGACGATCATGCGCATCATCAGAGCGCCGGTGTGCCAACCGCTGGCAATGAGACCGCCGAAAGGCCCGCGCGCAGCCGCTTCGGGATCGGTGTGAAATTCCTGCGGGTCGAAGCGTTTCCCGAACTCGATGATTTCGGATTCCTCCACCGCTATCGACCCGAATTCAGAAACCGATCCGGGCAGATAATCTTCGAAGTACCGCTCAGGCTGATTCGACATACGGGCTTAGATGCAGGCAGGTTGATGCAGGATGCAACGTCCCCTTGCTTACGCGCGGGGCTACCAAAGACAGTGAGTCAAATGCGATTGTAGCCCCGCACGTCAGTGAGGGGACATAAGCTATCAAACATGCTTTTTGCACGCGAGCGTCAATCCGTCCCGCACCGGCAACATGCTCAGCCACACCCGCTCGTCACCGTGGAGTTTCTCATTGAACGCCCGGATAGCGAGTGTATCGGCATCCCGCACCGACGGATCAATCACGCGTCCATACCACAGGACATTGTCGATCGCGATCAGTCCGCCTGGTCGAACCAACACCAGGGCTCGCTCGAAATAATTGGCGTAATTCCCCTTGTCGGCGTCGATGAAGGCAAAGTCGAACCGGCCTCCCTCGCCGCCTGCGATCAGGGCGTCCAGAGTTTCGAGCGCGGGCCGCAGCCGCAGATCGATCTTTTTTTCTACGCCAGCCTCGCGCCAGTAACGGCGCGCGACGGAAGTCCATTCTTCATGGACGTCGCAAGCGATGATCCGCCCGTCGTCGGGAAGCGCCAGCGCAACCGCGAGCGAGCTATATCCGGTGAACACGCCGATCTCGAGTGTCCTGCGTGCGCCCAGCAGGTGGATGAGCAGCGCCATGAATTGGCCCTGATCGGGCGAGATCTGCATGGTAGCTTGCGGGTGGCTCGCGGTCTCCTCTCGCAGACGCTGCAGGATGGGCGGTTCCCGCAACGTGACGCGCCGCATGTAGTCCCACAGCGCGCCGGTAATGGTCAAGTCTTCCATTTGTGGCATAACCTTCTATTGAACACCACCCGTCAGATCGGCGCACGCAGTTTCTTCGGAGCTACCAATCGCCAGGCCTCGCATAAACGCAGATTCGGTTCGTCAAAACAGCAACAACCGGTCGCTTACGCTCGCGGTCCGGAAAGATGTGTTACCGAACCGCGACCGTGAGAGAGTCGGTGCCTGGGGCTATTTCTTTACGCGCGGCGCTACTGCTTCACGCGCGTGAATTGATCCGAGGCCCTCTTTAGAAATAGCAGGACCGCCGATGCGGTGACGCAAGCGATGAACGGCGGCGTGTAGTCAGCAACAAACAACGACGCAACGGTGAGCGCCAACGATGCGAAGAACGCCACACTGACGAAGGTTGCCCAACGCGCGCGCATCGATGGACCGCCTGCCTGCTTCGGGGCCGGATCCCCGCACCCATAGCAAACCCTCTCCCGCGGGGTCATGATGCCGTTGCAGCTTGGGCAGCGAGTCATGCTTCATTAGAACGCAGCAAGCCGCGGCCCGTCCATCGCCCATGCGTACCAATTTCGTGGGGACTTATTGCAGCAACGTCTCAGGCATCTCCCCTAGCGGGGGTACAATATCGAGATGTTTCGTCTCCCCTCTTGCCTGGCTGCATTGGCGGCCGCGACCGCTTTTGCCCAGCCGCCCGCCGCTCCCAAGAAGCCTGTTACCGACGTGTACCACGGCGTCCAGGTAACCGACGATTATCGCTGGCTCGAGAATAACTCCGACCCCGCCGTGCGTGCCTGGAGCGATGCCGAAAACAAATATGCCCGCAAGTATTTGGACTCGCTCCCCATGCGAGCGACGTTCGCCGCCGAACTCAAGCGGCTGGCAGACCACCCGACGCTTCGGTACTTTGGCCTTACCGTTCGCCAAGGTGTCCTGTTCGCGGTGAAGGCGCAGCCGCCGGCCGAGCAGCCCATGCTGGTGACATTGAAATCTGCCGACCAGCCGGATTCCGAGCGCGTGCTAGTGGATCCCAACAGGCTGGATCCAACCGGCGGGATCTCCATGGATTTCTACGTTCCATCCACGGACGCCAAATACCTGGCCGTGTCGCTGGCCAAGGGTGGAAGCGAGAGCGGAGATGTCCATGTCTACGAGGTGACGACGGGAAAGGAAATCGGCGCGCCCATCCCACGTGTCAATGGCGGCACCGCCGGAGGCAGCGTGGCCTGGAACTCCGACTCCACCGGCTTCTACTACACCCGCTATCCGAGATCCGGTGAGCGGCCGGCCGCAGATCTGGACTTCTATCAGCAAGTGTATTTTCACCGGCTCGGCACCGATACGAAGCAGGACCAATATTCAATCGGCAAGGAGTTTCCGCGTATCGCCGAGATCCAATTGCGTGCATCCGACGATGGGCGCTACATCCTGGCCTCCATGGCCAACGGCGACGGCGGTGAGTTTGCGCATTATCTGCTAGGACCATCCGGGCAATGGCATCAGATCGCGCGGCTATCCGACGAAATCAGTTCTGTGAAGTTCTCGCCGGACGGCGATCTGTACATGTTGTCGCACCTGAACGCATCCAAAGGAAAACTTTTGAAAGCCTCAATCGGGAAGCCGCTGGTGTCGGACGCGCAAATCGCCGTTGCGGAAAGCAAGAGCACCATCGCCGGCTTCGAGCCAGCGGCGAACGTCCTCTATATCGAGGAACAGACCGGCGGCCCGTCCCAGATTCGCGTCTTCGACAAGGCAGGAAAACCGATGGGAACAGTGCCCATCCTGCCCGTGTCGGCCATCTACCAGATGACGCGGTCGAACGGGGACGAGCTGTTGTTCCAGAACGCCAGTTTCCTGGAGCCGCCGGCCTGGTTCCGCTATGATCCGTCGGCGAAGAAAGTGACTCGCACTGCGTTGTTCGAAACTTCGGCTGCGGATTTCAGCGACGCCGAGGTGGTCCGCGACTTCGCGATCTCGAAAGATGGCACGCGAGTCCCGATAAACATCATTCGCAGAAAAGGCGCCAAGCTGGATGGAACGAATCCGGTTCTGCTGACCGGCTACGGCGGCTATAACGTCAGCTTGCAGCCAGTCTTCTCGGTCCAGAACAGGCCGCTGCTGGATCACGGCGTTGTAATCGCGATTGCCAACCTGCGCGGCGGCGGCGAATATGGCGAAGCCTGGCACAAAGCCGGCATGCTGACGAAAAAGCAGAACGTGTTTGATGACTTTGCCGCCTGTGCGCACTATTTGATCGATCACAAGTACACAACTCCCGCCAAGCTGGCTATCGAAGGCGGCAGTAACGGCGGGCTGCTGATGGGTGCCGAACTCACGCAGCATCCCGACCTGTTCGGCGCAGTTGTCTCGCACGTCGGCATCTACGATATGCTGCGCGTTGAGCTTCAACCCAACGGCGCGTTCAACGTCACCGAATTCGGCACCGTGAAGGAGGACGATCAGTTTCGCGCGCTTTACGCGTATTCGCCCTACCATCACGTGGTGGATGGAACGAACTATCCTCCGGTTCTGTTCCTGACCGGCGATAACGACCCGCGAGTGGATCCTCTGAACTCCCGCAAAATGGTCGCGCGTTTGCAGGCTAGCGGGACCAAGCGCCTGGTGCTGCTCCGGACCAGCGGCAATTCCGGTCACGGCATCGGGACCGCGCTGAGCGAGCGAATTGCCGAGCAGGCAGATGTGCTGGCGTTTTTGTTCGCCTGCTGGGGACTGTAGCGCACGCACTCGTGCGTGCCGTGTTCGCACTCCTGCGAACACACGTGTCGTGGAGCTTCCGGGCGTTCACACGAGTGTGAACGCAGCACGCACGAGTGCGTGCGCTACAGCTTCCGAACCGCGTCCTCCACCTGCCGTGCCAGCACGAGATAATCCGTGCCGGCTAAATGCAACGGCGGGCCGAACGCGATTCGGACGCGCGCCATTTGCGCCATTTTCCAGGCGGGGTTGAGAACCCGGTTCATACCATCGATGCGAATCGGAACCACCGGAATATCCAGTTTCGAGGCCATCATCCCCACGCCCGGTTGGAATGGCGCGATCTCGCTCCCCCTCGACATAATGCCTTCGGGGAAGATCAGCACGCACCATTTTTCGTTCGCGAGCGCTCCCATGTAGCGCAAGGTTTCGAGCGCGCCGGGCTCTCGTTGCGGGATTGGAAAACAGTTGAACAGCCAGGCCGACAAATAGTAATTCAGGCTGTTGGTAAAGCTTCGGCCGTGGAAATGCTGCTCGAAGAATTCCTTGCGCATGGCCGGCGCCACGCGATATCGCCAACGGGGCGGGAGCGCCGCGAGGATCGCCGCAACGTCCATGTAGCTCTGGTGATTTGCGGCGAAAATCACCGGCGGGTCCAATCCCTCCAGATTCCGCAAACCTTCGCGATGGATATGCGCAAAGATCCGGGTGAGCGGCAGAAGAAATCCGGGCAGCAGCAGGCGGCGAGTAGCGGTCGCCAGCGAGCCTCGGTTCCAGCTTGGAAATTCGGTGGCTGAAACAGCATCCGGCCCCGGCTGACCCGCGATCTCGGACTCCTCCAACCCCAGCGCCACCATGCGTTCCACGCGCTCGAGCGATGTCAGCGATTCCAACGGAACACTGGGATCGAACTTGGTTTGCTTTTTCGGCGGCGGAGTTCCTTTCGCGATCTCGTGATGCTTGAGTTTACCGGTGCCTTCCGTGCGCGGAAATTCACCGTACGGCCAAATCGAGACGCTTCGAACACGCTGGTAATCCGCAAGCTCCGCGTTGGCGCGACGCACTATCTCATCGGCGTTGGCGCCTGGCGAAAGAATCAACACGGCATGCACGCGGTCCGTCCCGATCACCGCCGAATCACGCACGCCCGGCTGCCGGTTCAGCACGCTTTCCACATCCTCCGGAAAAACGTTCAGACCCTCGGGCGTGACGATCATTTCCTTCTTGCGGCCCAGGATTACCAGCTCGCCATTTTCCCTGAGCGACCCGATATCGCCGGTGTGGAACCAACCGTCTTCAAACGCTTGCGCTGTTTCTTCTGCGCGGCGGAAATATCCCGAAGTCACGTTCTCGCCTCGCACCAAAATTTCACCGTCCGCGGCGATCTTCACCTCTACACCCGCGATCGGCTTCCCGACCGTCCCCTTGCCCGCATGGAAAGGATGATTCAACGTCACGATTGGCGCGGTCTCGGTCAACCCGTAGCCTTGAATCACCAGGAATCCAAGCTCGGAAAAAAACGCCTCCAGATCGGCCGGGAGCGGCGCGGCGCCCACGATGAAGCTCCAGAATTTCCAGCCGAACAGACGGTGAACCTTGCGGTAGCGCCACCATTTGCGCGTCCAATGCACCTTCAAGGGCCGCAGATCCTTCAGTTCGGGAAAGGTCTGCTCGAAATACTCGCGCAGGATTTCGAGAATCTGTGGCACTGAGACCAGCACGGAAATCCGGCGCGTGCGAACCTGCCGGATAATTGCCTTCGGATCGAACCCACGCATGAAAACCACCACGCCGGGCAGCATGGGCGGGATGAATGTCGCCATGGCCTGGCCGAACATGTGGCTGAGCGGCAGAAGATTCAGAAAGCGGATGGGCGCGAACGGATGGCCATACTTGAGATACTTTCGCACCTCGCCTTCCACGGGAACGATGTTGGCCAGGATATTGCGGTGCGTGATAATGACGCCTTTAGGTTCGGCGGTGGCGCCGGAGGTGAAGATGATCTCCGCGGTCTGGTCCTTCTGTATCGCGCGAGGCAGAAGGATGGCGGGATGGTCGTCGTTCAGACTGGCCAGCTTCCAAATCTTCGGAGATTCCGGCAGCGAAGTCTCGTCTCCGATCAAAATCGCCCGTGCCTCGACAATCTGATCGATGCGCTGGACAAATTCCGGCGAGGACCGGTAATCGATGGGCACCACGATGACGCCTTCAAGGAGGCATCCCCACAGGGCGATGATCCACTCCGGGCGGTTCTCGCCGTAAAGGATGAGCTTGTCGTCCTTAGCGATCCCCGCGTCGCGCAGCCGGCCGGCGAAGGCGCGCGCTTTCGCGGCGACCTCATCATAGCGGTAATGGTGGCTGCGAAAGCCGTCGTCGTAGATGAGAAATTCTTTGGGCAGGTCCGCGAAGTCGTGGAAGAAGTCGAGCAGCGTGTCGCGAGCCATCCCTTACATTGTTACCCTGAAAGCGAAAGGAAAACCCGTGGGCAAGCTGGCGTCTCGAAAGCGCGTTCGATCCCGGGCCGCGTGGCCTCACTCAAACTACATCTATCTTCCTCAGAGGCTGCGCGATGCGATCCCGGGGCCAGAGTTGCCTGGTTGCGCCCGCTGTCTGAATCTGACTTCCATTGGCGGCGAGTCTTCGAGCGACAACTTCTTCGGCCAAACTGTTCGGCTCAAGCTATTGGCCGAAGAGAGCGGCAAGCTGACAGGCGCTTTCGAGATCGGAGTCCATTTGCAAGTGGAGGCAGCGCGGGCGCTGGCTCGGACGCTGTTGGATCTAGTCGAGCGGATCGAAAAAACTGCGGTGCCGTAGCGCACGCACGCATGCGTGCGCCACGCCTATTCCAAATCCGCCCGATAAATATCGTGCACGCGCAGCAGACCCAGGCACTGGCCGTCTGCCGGATCGGTCACCGGCAACACCGAAATCTGGGACGGCCGGTCCTCCATCAGCCGAAGCGCATCCAACAGACGAGCGTGCGGCGAAACGGTAACCGGATTAGCGGTCATCACATCGGCGGCCGTTAGCCCGCGGATGTCGTCGTGCGCCCTTAGCGCCCTACGCAGATCGCCATCGGTGATCAGCCCGGCTAGTCTGCCGGCGCTGTCCACCACGCAAGCCGCGCCCAGAGGATAGTGGCTCATGGCGATCACTACTTTCTTGAGTGAATCCTCGGGCCACGCCCACGCAACTTCTTCGCGGCCGTGCAACACATCGCTTACGGTCAGCCGCAGGCTGCGGCCCAGGTGGCCGCCGGGATGGTAGCGTCCAAAATCGTCGACACTGAAGTTGCGCGCCCGCATCAGCGCCACCGTGAGCGCATGACCCAGCACCAACGCCACCGTTGCGCTGGCTGTGGGAGCCAAATTCCCAGGATCAGCTTCGCGCTCCACCGATGCATCCAGCACCACGTCCATCGCTGCCGCCAGCGGCGATTGCGGATTGCCGAGAATACCGATGCGTTGGGATGGCAGGTCGCGCAAAAAAGGAATCAAATTCATTAATTCCGCGGTATTGCCGCTTTTCGACACCATCAATGTCGGATCGCCTGGCGTATAGATTCCCAAATCGCCATGCGATGCTTCCGCGGCGTGCAGAAACACCGCGGGCGTTCCGGTGCTGCACATTGTCGCAACGATCTTTCGAGCCACATGGCCGGATTTCCCTAGTCCGGTAACCACAACCTTGCCGCGATGGGCCAGAATCATATCCACCGCGCGTTCCAGATTGTCATCCAGACGTCGGCCGGCCGCTCGAATGGCTTCGGCCTCGATTTCCATGGCCTCCCGAGCCGCCTCCAGCCACTCGGACGACTGTGGTTTGGCTTGCATAAATTATCTGCATCCATCATCGCATGGACCTAAAGAGATGGGGCTCCCGAACCGATAAATAACAAAAGGAGCCGAAAATGTTGCCACTCATGACCACCGTGTCGCTGCCGCAAGTTTATTGCGGGTGCTGCCACCTGTCCACCCGATCGGACGTGGCGCGCTGTTTGCATTGCAACAAGCTCCTGCAGGCTCCGCCAGTAGTGTCGAGCCGGGCAGGGCGCCGCATCAAACATTCCCCTGTTCGGGTCACAGGCAAACGGGCCAGCCGGTAAAACCGTTTCTCGTTTCTCGTTTCTCGTTAGGAACGGACTGAAAGACGGGCTGATCGATGGCTCCGTCAAGCCAAACCCCCGATCATCATCCGGGGCGGCGAGAGCGGTCCTAACGAGAAACGAGAAACGAGAAACGTTTTTAGTTACTCGTACCGCAACGCGACAACCGGATCCAATCGCGCAGCCTTGTTCGCCGGCCAGATTCCGAAAAATAGACCGATCGCCACCGAAACCACCACGCCCAGCACCGCGGCCCACAGCGGTACAGCGGTGGGAAGGCTGGGAAAAACCAGACGGCAGAGCAGCGAGATCATCCATCCGAACGTCATGCCGATCAGTCCGCCCAGGCCCGTCAACACCACCGCTTCGGTCAGGAATTGAAGCACGATATCCGCGCGCCGCGCACCGATCGCCTTGCGAATACCGATCTCGCGCGTCCGCTCGGTTACCGACACCAGCATGATATTCATTACGCCGATCCCGCCCACTAGCAGCCCGATCGAACTCAACACCACCATCACCAGCGCCACCATGGCCGTGACACTGTGGAACTGCTGCACCATCTGTTCGGAAGTGGAAATCGAGAAATCGTCGGGTTTGTTCGGTGGCACGTGACGCTGGATTCGCATCACGGCGCGCGTCTCGTCAATCGCTGCAGGCAACATGCCCGGCTGGGCCACCACAATCAACATGTTCTCCTTGGCCGCCGGGAACATCTTTTTCATTGTGAAGTAGGGCAACAAAAGACGAATATCGTTCTGGCCAGGGAATGACGCGGCTGGGCGCTTCATCACTCCAATGATTTCGAATTTGTGGCCATTTACATCGATCCACTTGCCGATCGGATCTTCTCCGTTCATCAGCGCCCTGGGAACATCCGCCCCCACAGAGACCACTGGCATATGATGCTGATTCTCGGCATCGGTAAAGAAGCGGCCTTCACTCATCTCGGCCGAGCCGCCCGCGACATACGATTCTTCCGTGCCCCCGATGTCAGGTTGGTACAGTTCCTGCCCTTTGTAGCGGGCGATATTTATCTGTGGACCGGCGCCAAAGACATTGGGGAACAGGTAAGGGCTCACATGCAGCACCGAGGGGCATCGCTCAGCAATTGCTACCGCGTCCTCGTAGTTGAGCGATTTGCGGTGCACTTCCTCGTCCGTGACGGCGCTCAAAAACGGGAATTTGAAAACAACCGCCGTGTTGGTTCCGAAACTCCGCAGAACGTTGGTAATTGCGCCATCCAGGCCGGCGATGATCGAGCCCACACCAATGATTGTTCCGGTCCCAATGATCACGCCCAGCACTGTAAGGAAAGAGCGCATCTTGTGTTCGCGCACGGTGTTCAGTGCTAAACCAACCGCGGAGCCCAACTCGACTAGCGTCATCTTTCCACCCGCAGCGCCTCAATCGGATCCAGCTTCGCCGCTTGTTGCGCCGGATAGATTCCAAAAAAAAGTCCCACCACTGTCGAAAGCGCCACTCCAATCACCACGGCTGAAATTGGGACTGACATTGGCACGGGCGTCAAAGTACGCACCAGGACCGCGACCAACCAGGCGATAATTACGCCCATCAGTCCGCCAATACCAGCCAGCATCGACGATTCCACTAAGAATTGATTGAGAATGTCCTGGCGGCGCGCGCCCACCGATTTGCGGATTCCGATTTCATGCGTGCGTTCCGTCACCACCGCCAGCATGATGTTCATGATCACCACGCCTCCCACCACCATGAACACCGAGACCACGGCAACCGCTGTGGCCGCAATGGCGCCCGTCAGCCGGTCCCAGGCGCCCACCAAGGAATCGGAAGAGAGAATCGAGAAATTGTCGTCCTGGCTGGGCCCGACATGTCGATGCGCGCGCAACAACATGCGGACTTCGTCCTTGGCTTGCTCCAACACCGTTTGATCGATAGCCTTGGCCGCGTATTCAATACCCTGGCGCGATCCGTAGATCTGAAAGTACGTTTCAATCGGGATATCCACGAACCCGTCCTGCGACTGGCCGAAGACGGCGCCCTTGGGTAAAGCGACCCCAATCACCGTAAATGGCCGGCCTTCTATCTTGAACGTCTTGCCGAGGGGATCGCCGTCGCCAAACAAGTTAGTCTTCACGTCGTTGCCGATCACAGCAACGGTGGCGTGGTGATTGTTTTCGATATCCGAAAAATACCGCCCCGTTGCAAGCTGTGTGTTTGCCAGCGTGGCCCAGTTCGGAGTCCCTCCCGTCAGATCCACGCTCTTCATGGTGTGTGTACCCAGCGATATGTTTGCGCCACGATCTGAATTCATGCCGAACTCGCTGATCAGCGTGCTGTTGCTCTTTAGGTACGTGTACTCCTCCGGGCTCAGTTGCGGATTCTTCTTCTGCAGCTCAAGGAACTTCTTGGGATCGAAGTTGCCCAGGAAAGCGATCCGTACCACACGAAATCCGTCCGCGCCCATGTCGGAAACGCTGTTGGCAATGTACACATCCATGCCGTGGATCACCGACATCACGGCGATCAAGGTTGTGGTGGCCAGAATGATTCCGAACAACGTCAGAAAGCTGCGCAGTTTGCTGGAGCGCAAGGAATCGGCCGCAACCGCGGTTGCTTCGCGAAAGGACGCAGTTTGAGCCATCTATATTAAAGGACGAGGTCCGCGGGCACTTTGTTCCGCACTTTCTCCATCCATTGTACGAGAACCTCATCCAACCAGAAACGTGGCTTACTCCTCGACACGAACCCCAGGTGCCCGCCATGATCCACCGGCAACAGGCGCAACCAAGGATTGTTCGAGAATGCTGGAAGGTTGTACACGTCGAACGGAATCAACGGATCGTCTTTGGCCTGCACCAACAAAGCCGGCACGCGGATGCGCTCCAGGAACTGATTGGCCGATTGCGTGGCGTAGTAATTGTCGGCGGTTCCAAATCCGAACGCCGGCGCGGTGAACTTGTCGTCAAACTCGTATACGCTCTTTACGCGCTCCAGGCCATCCAGAGAAAAGCTGCCGGGCGTCAACCGCTCCTTCAGCAACACCCGCTGTTTCAGCCGGCGCAAAAAGCGGTTCGAGTAGATGAAGTTCGAACGGGCTTGGAGCCGCCGCGCGCAGGCCGCCAGATCGATAGGCGTCGAGACCGCGGTCACCCCGGAAATTAGTTCCTTCGCCATATCGCCCAGTTCGCCCGCCAGCTTCAGGGCCACGTTTCCGCCCAGCGAGAAGCCGGCTAGAAAAACCGGAGCGCGTCCTCTGATGGTGCGCAGTACCGCCAGCAAGTCCGAAGTTTGCCCGGAATGATAGAGCGCCTTACCGCTTAGGCGTTCGGTGCCCGCGCAGCTTCGCATGTTGAAACGGTGCGCGGCAAACCCGGCTTCGAGCGCGGCCTGCGCCAGGCTTCGGGCATAACCTGCATCGCTCGAACCTTCCAGGCCATGCACCATGATGATCTCCGCCACAGGTTCGCCAGGCGGCCGCTGCGAATGCACCAATACTTGCACGCCCGGTTCTGTGTCGAACAATCGCGCCGTTACCGGGAAAAGCTTCTCGTCCAACTCGCGCCGCCAGTAGTTGCCGGCAATTGTTGAGAGGTGAGGATTCCGGAAGAAAGGAACAAAGGGCCGCAAACAACCATTCTACCGACCTGCTAGCCACCGTAGCGCACGCACTCCTGCGTGCCGCGTTCACACTCGTGTGAACGCTTGGGTTCGGTCGCTCCGGGTGTTCGCAAGAGTGCGAACACGGCACGCACGAGTGCGTGCGCCACAATTTCAGTCACGCACCCGCAGTGTCCAAAATCTTCTGGATCAACTGCTCATAATCGACCCCCGCAGCCGCAGCCGATTGCGCGAAATCCTCTTCCCGGGCGAGCGATGGATTCGGATTGGCCTCGATAATCACAATCTCCCCGCCCGCCGTAAGCCGGACGTCGATCCTACCCAATCCACGAATTTTCAACACCCGATATACCTTCCGAGCCAGACGAGTCAGCTTATCCTGGAGTCCCGGGGGAAGCTCTCTAGCCGGTCCATTCTTAATGCCCCATTTTTTCCGATACGTATCGTCCCACTTGGCCTTGAATGTCGCAAATTTCGGCTCATCTTCCGGCATTTGCTCGAAAAAAATCTCTCGCGGCGGAAACACCGTCAGCTTGCTGTTTCCCATGACGCTGACGTATAGCTCGCGGCCTTCGATATACTCCTCGATCAGCGCATCGCACTTGAATTTTTCGTGAATGAATCGCGCCCGCTCCAGCGCTTCCTCTTCGCTCTTGGCAAAGGAGGCTTTGGCGATTCCATCGGACGACTCCTCACTCACCGGTTTAACAAAAGCGGGAAAAACGAAGCGGCGCAGCCGCTTCAGGGGCCGCGATTCCGGCGAAATGACGAAGTGCGGCACTCTCAGCCGATGATACAGCAGCACCTTCTTAGCCAGCGCCTTGTCTTTGCACAGGATCAGCCCGTCGGGCTTTGCCCCGGTGTAGCGCGCACGCATCAGTTCCAGCAATGCCGGAATATTCGGCTCATGCGCCCGATTGGAGTGGAACGATTCGGTGAGATTGAACACCACGTCCGGCGTGAACTCTTTTAGTTTTTCCACAATTGACACCACATCGTCGAAAACCGCCAGAGTTTCCACCTGATGGCCCAATTTTTCGAGGCACGACAGTACGTCCGCTTCGGTCGGTTTGTCTTCTTCTTCTTTGAGCACACGTGGCGAGAAGGTTTCCCCGGCCGTCCCCGAACGCGCCACATCAAACAGCACCAGGACTTTCACGGTTACACAGACCTCTTAAAACGCCCGGTATGCAGGTGATTGGTTACCAGTGTCGCCAGATATGCGGACAATTCATAGGACAATCGCGCCTGATCGCGCGGCGCCGTCAGCTCCAGTTGCTGGCAGCGCTGCATTAACCTTCGCACCAGCATATCCACAGTGTACTTTCGTTGTTGCGTCCAACGCACGATAGAGGCCACCAGGGCCGCACGGTTCTTGCGCATCACTCGAGCGGCGGATTCTCCGTGCGGTTCACCATTCTCGAATATAACTCGCAAATCGGCGTCATAAAAGTCGGGGAAATCCTCCGCGTACAGTTTCCGGCGTTCCGCATAGTATCTCGCCAAGGTTTTCCGCAGCTTGCTGGCGTCGGAAATACGCCGCCCGCGCGACACTTTGGGCGGATTGCTTTTCGCTTCCTCCATCAGCGAATGCACGAATTTGAGTTTTTCGAGAGCCTTCCAGCCCCGGTATTGCTCCCGCCACTCTTCCGGTTTCATGGAAAGCCACACGGCGACAGTTTCGGCGAAATCCTCGTCCGGATGGGCCTGCGCGTACCAATTCGGCAGATGGCGGACGAAGCCTTTGCTGTACGGCCGCGGCTGGTAAGTCTCCGGCGCGTATTCAGCGTCCGGGCTGCCGAATATCCTGCGCCAATCGTCGCGCGAAGAGAATCGATAAGCGTGATCGATGGCGTGGCCGCACTCATGCCTTAGCAATTGCTGGCACCATTCCGGCGTGCCACCCTCCACTTCCAGCATCTGGCGATGCTCCAGAGTTTTGAGACGGGGATGGGCCAGATAAAACGGGATCGCTATCGCCGGAACGCCCGCCGGCGAGAACCATTCGTCGCCCAGATAGCAAGCCGGACGAAACGCCAAGCCTCGCGCGGCCAGCTCCTCCTGAAACTGCGCCACCCGACCCTCTAGTTCGCTTCCGGCAATGCGTACGCCCAGATCGCAAATCCGGCACGCCAGTAATTCGTCGTCCTTGAGGCCGGCCCAGGCCGATCCAGGTGTTGACCCAGATGCTGCCCCAATCGCCGGTTCTGAGTGATCGTCAGCTTCCACCGCTTCATGGTATCGGAGAAACGAAGCTGTGGGGCAGGATGCCATCCCAATGTCACTTAGTTTTCCCAAAGCCGGGGATCCAGATGCAGTCGTGGGGCAGACCCCCTGGTCTGCGCGGGTCCCCCTGGACCCGCTCCTCGCCAGTGAAATCAGCTTCCTCCAAACCAGGCAGGCCGACGAGGGCGTCGGTTGCGGACCAGGGGCGTCCGCCCCACCACCACTTCAGATCGTTCAGCCCCGGCAAAACTAAGTGACATTGGGATGCCGTCCTGCCGGGCGGGGTGAAACAGTACACTCGAAGATGGAGACCGCGCCATGCCGAATCAAGATTTGCTGCAAACCACCGAAGGCAACCTGGGTATCATCACGCTCAATCGGCCCGACCGCCGCAATCCGCTTTCGCTTTCCCTGATGCTCGATCTGATTCGTTCCTTGGACGAATTCGGCGCCGATCCCACCATCCGCGCAGTCATCCTGGCATCCACTGGAAAAGCTTTTTCGGCCGGACACGATTTGAGCGAAATGGTGGGCCGCACCGTCACGGATTATCGCCGCATCTTCGACGTCTGCACCGAGTTTATGACCAAGATTCAATCCATCCCGCAGCCAGTCATCGCGCAGGTGCAAGGTGTCGCCACCGCGGCGGGTTGCCAGTTGGTGGCCAGTTGCGATCTCGCAATCGCGAGCGAGCAGGCTACCTTTGCTACGCCCGGCGTGAGAATCGGGCTTTTCTGCAGCACCCCCATGGTCGCCTTAAGCCGCGCCGTCGGACGCAAGCGAGCGATGGAGATGCTGCTCACCGGAAAGCTGGTGGATGCGGCCACCGCCGCCGACTGGGGACTGGTGAACCGCGTCGTGCCGGCCGCGGAGCTCGAAACCGAAACTCGGCGGCTAGCCTGCCAGATCGCAGAGGCAAGCAGCTTCACAGTCGGGCTAGGCAAGCAAGCCTACTACGCCCAGATCGATCTTGACCAGCCCAAAGCATACGCTTACACCAAGGAAGTAATGACCATGAATGCGCTCGCCCAGGACGCCCAGGAAGGTATCTCGGCGTTCCTGGAAAAACGCACTGCCTGCTGGTCCGGGAAGTAGCAGATCACTTCCTCTGATAAATAATTGTCCCCCGCGTCCTCCCAACTTCCCCATAGCCCGCCAACCACTCCTTCAAATCCGGATAATTCGAAATCGCGAGCGCAGGATTAAAAGCCGCGAGTCCATCCACAATCCAATCCGGCTGCGTCCGCGCGAGCTCTCGCCGATTCTCCGCCGCCCACTCCGGCGCGATCACTTCCGAATTGGTCAAATGCCGGTCCGCCAGCACTCCAGTCAGAGGCTGAGAATCTAGAAACCGCGTGCCCGCCTTCATTCGCGTGTAGGCGAAAATGTCTGGCCGGTAGCCCCAAACCAGCAAAGTTCCGTCGTGCCCGATACGATCCGCTGCGGCCCGGCTATCCTGGTTCATAGCAATATCACTCCACTGCGTCTGGCGATGCTGCGCCAGGTCCCACGCGAGCGTGACATATCGCGGACCGAAGCGGCCAAGCGGAATCAGTAACAGCAGCCACACAATAGCGCGCCATCGCCCCAGCAATGTGTAGCCGCGCGCCGCCATGAGAGCCATCACAGGCAGCAACTGAAAGTAGTAGCGCGGGAAAAATCGCCAACCCGCCGCCACCGCCACTAAGCCTAAGACCAACCAGACCGCCATCCGCCATCGCTTCTCTTTCCAAAATGCGTACGCGGCAGCCACCACCAGCGCACAGTGGAAGCCGGCCCAACTCAAAGTCCGGGTAATTCCTGTCGAAAGCGCGAATGTTTGCTTCGAATACAACGCGCCCCATTTCCAGACTTCCTGAATGTAGGGGCTTCCGAACAAGGCCAGCGCCGCAAGGTTCGGAAGAGCAAATCCAGCCAACAACATCAACGTGGGGTAAGCCTCCGGCTTGCCCAATCGGACAAGCCGGAGGCTTGTCCCACGGGTCCACAATGCACAGGCCGCCAGCACAAACACTGCCTTGGGATTCACCAACATCGCGATCCCCGCGGTCAGCCCGCTGAGAAACGCGCGCCCGCGCCACGCCAGATACACAGCCGCGAGGTGCGGCAACACCATTAGCAGATCCGGAGCCAGCGCCATCACTGCCGATGGAATCCCGAACGTCAGGAAGAACCCGGTGAAACACGCCGCCGCCATCCCCTCGCGCGTACTCCACATCTCTCGCGCAAACCTCCACGCCATCCAGCAACAAAGAAAAACGAAGATCGCGCCCGAAAGCCGCAGTGTTACTCCGATGCGCGCGTCCCACAGCAGATATGCATACGCCGCGAGCGGCGGCTTGTCGAACCAGATGTCGCGATAGAGCAGCTTGCCATCCAGAAGCTGGATCGCCGCCGCGGTGGGATATCCTTCCTCCACCCAAACGATGCCGGTGTGACACAGCCGCGCCGCCGCGACGCCAAAGAACAACAACGCCAGAACCAAGCGTTCGCGCGTTCCAGCGAGTGTGGAGTCTTTTTGAATATAACTGGTGTAGCACAAGCGTGATCCACTTAGAGACTTCATCCACCGACGCCGGCCAACGCCTGGACCAATTCCTCCACAATCAACTCCCGCAATATAGCCGGTCGCGGCTGCAGGCGTGGATCAATCAAGGGCGCGTGCAAGTGAACGGCACGCCCGCCAAGCGCTCGTATTTGTTGAAAGGCTCAGAGCAAATTCAGATAGAGCCGGCTGATCTTGCACCGCTCCACGCCGAACCAGAGGATCTGCCGCTCGAAATCCTTTATCAGGATGATGACGTGATCGCGATCAATAAACCAGCCGGCATGGTGGTGCATGCCGGTGCCGGCCGCCACTCCGGGACACTGGTCAATGCACTGGTGCATCGCTTCGGAACGCTCTCAAGCGTAGGCGGCGATTTGCGGCCCGGAATCGTGCATCGGCTCGATCGCCTCACAAGCGGAGTCATCCTGGTAGCGAAAACCGACGCAGCCCACCGCCATCTTGCCGCGCAGTTCTCTAACCGAAATGTGGAAAAAATCTACCTCGCTTTGGTACACGGCCGCCTGAAAATGGATCGGGGTCAAATCACCAAACCCATCGCGCGCGATCCAATTCGCCGCGTTCGTATGACCGCCAAATTAGCCGCCGGCCGCCAGGCCATCACCGACTACAAAGTGCTGAGGCACTTCGAAGGCTACAGCTACCTGGAAGTAAAAATCGGCACGGGCCGCACTCACCAAATCCGCGTCCACCTGGCCAGCATCGGCCATCCAGTAGCGGGCGACAAACTCTACGGCGCCCCACCCGCCCCACTAGCCCGCTTTTTCCTCCACGCCCATCGCATCACATTCACCAGCCCTAGTTCCGGTGCCCCAATCACGATAACTGCCCCCCTCCCCCCCGAACTCGCAGATCTTCTCGATCACCTCCCCACCAGCCACCAGCCACCAACCGCCAGCCACTAGTAGTCCCTATAATGGAGTTACGTCAATGAAACCTGCTGTTCTCTCCGCAGTAGCCCTCTGCGCGTTCACCCTCGCCCTGACCGGTCAAAAGAACGACAAGGCCCCGCAGCAAGATTCGCGGGACACCCGCATCATCCTGGATGTCTCGCGCGTTAACATGCTCTTCACCGTTTCGGATAAGAAGGGCCGCTTCGTCACCGACCTCGCCAAGGACGATTTCCAAGTCATCGAGGCCAAAAAGCCGCAGCCAATCATCGAATTTACCGCCGAGACGGATCTGCCCTTGCGGCTGGCCATCCTCATCGACACCAGCAACAGCATTCGCGACCGATTCCGGTTTCAACAAGAAGCGGCCATCGCCTTCATCGACAGCACTGTCCGCCCGCATCAGGACAAAGCTCTAGTGGTGAGCTTCGATACCGCCGCCGAACTGGTCACCGACCTTACCGACGACATTCCCGCTCTCGAAAAAGCCGTCCAAAGCTTGCGCCCAGGCGGTGGAACCTCTCTCTATGACGCCATCTTCTTCGCCAGCCGCGACAAGCTGATGCAGGATCAGCCGCTCTACAAATTTCGCCGCGCCATGGTGATTCTGAGCGATGGCGAAGACAACCAGAGCCGTTACACGCGTGATCAGGCGCTCGAGATGGCGCAGAAGGCCGACGTAACCGTCTACACCATTTCCACCAACATCTCGCGCATCCCAACTGATGGTGACAAAGTGATGCGCTACTTCGCTGCCGAAACTGGCGGTCAGGCCTTTTTTCCCTTCCAGGCGTCCGACTTGAATCAGTCTTTTGAAAATATTTCGAACGAACTGCGCCATCAATTCAACATCTTCTATCGCCCGGAGCCTCTTAAAGCCGACGGACTCTATCACAGCGTCGAGATCCGCGTGAAGGGCCGCAAAGATCTGCTGGTGCGCTGCCGCAAAGGCTACTACGCGCCGAAGATGTAGACCCGTTACAATAAGACATTCCCATGGATGAAAAAGAACGCGCCCGCACTCTAGGACTCACCCTCGCCCAGATCGAAAAGCAGTTCGGAAAAGGCTCCATCGTTCGACTGGGATCGAAGGAGGCCGTCGTACAGGTGGCCGCTATCTCCTCCGGTTCCATCTCACTCGATCATGCCCTCGGCGTCGGCGGATTCCCGCGCGGACGGATCATCGAAATCTTCGGCCCGGAATCATCCGGCAAGACAACCATCGCCTTGCAAATCATCGCCGAAGCGCAGAAAGTGGGCGGAATGGCCGCGTTCATCGATGTCGAGCACGCGCTCGACCCAGGCTACGCGCGCAAGCTCGGCGTGGATGTGGACAACCTGCTGGTCTCGCAGCCCGATTACGCCGAGCAGGCGCTCGAAATCACCAGCGCGCTCATTGTCTCTGGTTCCATCGACGTCCTGGTGGTGGATTCCGTGGCGGCACTGGTACCGAAATCCGAGCTCGACGGCGAAATGGGTGACAGCCACATGGGTTTGCAGGCGCGCCTGATGTCGCAAGCCATGCGCAAACTCACCGGCCACGTTTCGAAATCGAATACCTGCCTGGTTTTCATCAACCAGATTCGCGAAAAAATCGGAGTGATGTTTGGTAATCCCGAAACCACCACGGGTGGCCGCGCGTTGAAATTCTATTCCTCCGTTCGCGCCGACATCCGCCGCATCGCCGCCATCAAGGAAGGCGAAGTAGTAGTCGGCAATCGCACCAAAGTAAAGATCGTCAAGAACAAGGTCGCACCGCCGTTCCGGGAAGCCGAGTTCGACATCATCTACGGCGAAGGCATCTCGCGCGAAGGCGACCTCATCGATCTGGGCGTAGCGCAGAACCTGGTCGAGAAAAGCGGCTCTTGGTACAGCTACAAAGGCGACCGCATCGGCCAGGGCCGCGAAAACGCCCGCCAGTTTCTGAAGGACAATCCGGATATCCGCCAACAACTCGATACCGAGCTGCGCAAAACACTCGGCATGATCCGCAAAGATCCCGTGCCGGCCGTCGCGCCTGTCGTGGAGACTCCCAAACCGGCCACCGCCAGCGCCGCTCGCTCGCGCTAGGCCGCACCTCACGGAATCCAAAGAAGCCGATGAAGTCAAGGAAGCCAAGGAATCCCTCGAATTCGTTCTTCCGCTCCGTGTAAAATAAGGTCCATGCCCACTCGCCGCCGCGATTTCCTCCGATCCGCCGCCCTCGCCGGCGCCGCCGCCCTCGGCCAGGTGCACAGCAAAGCCTCCACCTCGAAGCCCGGCATGCCCGGCCCTTTTCCCGGCCGCGTCGTCGCGGTGGAACACTCAGGCTGCATCGCGCAAAACATCTACCAACCACAGCCCATCCGGCAGATGATGGAAAAAGGCATGAGCTCGCTCACCGGCGCACCGGCTTGGACCGACGCGTGGCGCTTCCTGTTTGAAAAAGGCGACGTCGTCGGCATCAAGGTGAGCCCAGTAGGCGGCAAGAACCTGTGCTCCGACGCCACGGTGCTGCACAACATCCTGGATGGTCTCAAGCAAGCCGGCGTGCCGGCCAGTGACGTTATCGTATTCAACCGCTATCACGATGAGGCTTACGAAGCCGGTATCGACAAGTGGATTCCGGCCGGCGTGCGTTTCGAATTCGCGAGCGCAAAGTACGACGAGATTCAATTGGACATGGGCGGCTACGATCCCGACCACTTTATGGAAATGGCCTTGATCAAACCAGGCGAGAATCTCAGCGACCCGCATTTCCGCCGCTCCTATGTGTGCAAAATCGTGGCCAGCAAGATCAACAAGCTGATCAACCTGCCCGTCTTGAAACATCACCAGTCCGCGGGCGTCACCATCGCTCTCAAGAACATGTCGCACGGCATGGTGAACAACGTGAATCGAAGCCATCTCACTCCCACATTGAATGCCTGCGGCGTTTTTATTCCGTCCGTAGTGAGCCTTCCTGTGATTCGCGAAAAAGCCGTCCTCCACATCTGCGACGGCGTGAAAGCCTCCTATCACGGTGGCCCCGGCGGCCGTCCGAAGTACATGTGGGAGCACAAAACCATGTACTTCTCCACCGATCCCGTCGCGCTCGACAAAACCGGTTTGAAAACCATCGATGCCAAACGGGCTGCCATGGGGATGCCTTCCATAGCGCTGTCCAAGCCGGATCCTGCAAGTGGCTTCCTGAACTGCCAGGTGGAGCACATCGAGATTGCCGGCCAACTGGGCCTGGGCGTTTTCGATGACAAGAAGATCGACGTCCGTCGCCTAAAGCTAGCGTAGGTGGCGCAGGCACTCTTGCCTGCCGCGTCGGCACTCATGCCGACGTCCGCGGTCGTTACCTAATCACAAACTCAATATCCCGCTTGATCCCAATCTTGCCTTTCGTAAGATCGTGATCAGGAGACTCATACGTATCCGCCTTCTCACAGCTCGGCGATTTCACCTCTACGCTTCCCGCCTCGATAACCACAAAAAATTGAAACGCCTGGTCCGTAGCCTTGCACGCTGTGGAAGTGTTGAAATGCTTTCCGCCCGAAGTGGCCTTGCGTTCGAACTTGTTTCCATCAAACTGGTAGACTACCTTCTGCTTGTCGCTTTCGTAGTCCACCACCCATTCCATTTTCTTTTGCTTGCCGAAAACATTCTTGCCTGGATCCGCGAAGGTTAAATTAAAACTGTGCGGAGCCCCCGCCTTCAGATATACGAATTCAGCCACGCCGGTAGCTTTCAACCAACCCCCTTCCGACTTCACTTGGGACGGGTCTTCGAACAGCGATTTGGCACCCGGCTCCTGCGGAGCATCGGCGGCTTTCTTGTTCGCTGCTTCCGGTTGTAGTTTCAACTCGACCGTTCCCACCTGACCCGGCGTAACTGCAACGTCATTTTTCGATTGCGCGGCATATCCGGCAGCCTCAGCTGTGATCGTATATTTGCCTTCCGGTACCCACACTACGTCGCGACCCTTCGCGTGCTGAAGCTCCGGATGATCGCTCCTGTGGTAGCTCACTTGAGCATCCTGAGGGGTCACCTGAAACTGAATCCGGCCCATCTCCTTCAGCTTCGCTTCGTTCGCTCCTAGTTTTATCTCTTGCCCACGCGTAAATGCCCGCGCTACTGCGTCCGGTGATTCAAAATGTTCCTTCCGGAATCCGATCTTGTGCGATTGCGAAGTAACGTCGATCCTGGCGGCGCCGGACGTATCCAGTGTCTTTACAGAGACGCCATCCACCAGCACCTCGGCCCCGGGCGTGCCTCCTTCAATACTCAGAAAGGCGGACGTCGCTACCACATTCGGCTTCAGTTCCACTGCCAGTTGCACCGGCTGATCCTTGACGAATCCAACTTGCTGCGTGTAGTCGTCGTATCCGTCCGCGGTCACTTTCACCGTGTGCTGTCCCGGTTTACGGACCACGGCCGGCCAGTTCCCCGGCTTGTTCGCCCTTACCTCGCGGCCATCCACGAATAGCCGGGCCGTTTGTACATTCGATTGAACAGCCATATATGCGACGTTCGTATCCGCATTGAGCCCCACGTATAGAACCGGCGCGTTGCCAAGATCGATGAGGATCTTGGGAAGATCCTTGTTGCTGAATGCAAGTTCGTTGTTGGTGGTGCTCACACCGCTGAGCTTCAGCCCTTCGGCTGGAATGGGCTGAGGTTCCTGGCCCGCCAGATTCGCGCGCAAATCTGTTGATCCGCTATACACGGAAGTCTCGCTCCCCAGGCTGCTCACGATGATCAAGTCTCTCGGTTTCAGCGCACTCACGCGCGGCGTCTCGCCCGGCTTGGCGGCGAAACCGAATGACAGAATCTCCTTGTTCCCATTGCGGAGGGCGATCACATGCCCAGCTCCGTCCGCAGGAATTTCCATATCCGGCATCCCCTCCGTCAGCGCGCCCTTCTCCACGTTATCGACCAAGATCGTACCGGACTTTTCGGATGTCGATAAATGCAGACGGACCGGTTCGGGGTCCAAGATAAATTTCCACTGAGCCTCCGGATGCTTGGCCGCTTCATGCACTGTCTTGTACCCGGCGCGTGAAACCACAACATCGTATGTAGCGTTGGAATCCAGATCCAAAGTCCCGGAGCGCGTTTCGCCATTCACTGTCACTGTGGCATCCGCCGGCGTGGTCTGGATGCTGGCCGAGATCTTCGAAATCTCCGTCGCCGTCGCCGGCTGCGGCTTGGCACGATTTCGGATATACGTGAAGATGATCGCAGCCCCAGCCAATACCAATACACCCAGGATGATCGCGACGTGGAAGCGGGAAAGCCCCTTGGCTGGTGACGAACGCTGCTCCGCCTTTTCCTTCACGGCCGTATCTTTTTCTTTACCGGGAGGCCCGGCCGGTTTCGCCGTAGGGGTCGATGTATCGGAAGGCTTCGCATCACCTCGAGGCAGTTCCTGCACTGGAGGCGCCGCAGACGCGGAAGCACCCGCCACGGCTGCGCTCGCACTGTGCTTCGCCGCGCCGGGTTCCAGAATGACGGTAGCCGCGGAATCGGCCGGGGGCTTGGGAGGCCCGATAACTCGAGTCGCGGCCGATGCGCTGGCCCAGTGCTGTATTTCAGCGGCCAGTGAGCCGATCTCGGGATCATCGGGATGTTTTGCGAGAATCGCCGCGGACTGGTCTATCAGCGAACCCAATTCCTCCGAGTTACCCGGCTGCTCCACTCTTTGCCGTATCCCGCGCAATGCCTCCACGTCGCCCGCGCGTTCCTTGCTGCGCCGTGCCTCCCGTGCGGAGTTCTTCAGCGTCGTTTGCAATTGTGCCAGGCGGCCTTCGTTCGGATACACTCCCAACCCGGCTTCCACTTTGGCAAGCGATCCATCCGGATCGCCGGCGGCCTGAAGATCCCGCGCCTCGGCCAGACAGTGCGACACAAATTCCTTGCGCTTGATATCCACAATCAAGGTGCGCAAGCTGCGAGCTCCGGCGTGCCCTGGGTCCAGATCGGTAGCCTGCTGAATCAGCGGCTCGGCGGCATGCCAATCCACATCCATCAGAGGCTGCGCCTGGCCGATCAGCGCATTCACCAGCGCTTCGCGAGTGCCGCGATTCTTAGGATCCAGCTCCAGAGCGCGGCGCAGGCTCGTAACGGCTTCTTCGAAATGGCCCTCCGCGCAAAGAGACTGTGCGTCAATGGCTAGCGTCCGCGCTTCCGAGCTCCGTTCCAACCCCTGCCGCGCCAGACGCTCTAAACCAGTGAGTTCGTGGTCTTGCGGATATTCGGCCAGGGCGTTTACGGACAAATCGCGAGCGCGTCCAAAATCACCGGCATCTAATGCGCGGTCGATCTCCTCAATCGCCCGCGCTTTGGATTCTTCCTTGGATTGTTGATCGCGCCGCTTCATAAGCTGGGCGACCTCAACATCAATTCCGGGATACTTCGGATAGATGTTGCGCAAAATATCCCACTGGCCCACGGCTTCCGTGAACAAATTCTTCTCTTCGTAGTGCCGAGCCTTCGCGACGATGGACTGCACCAGGTCGCGGCGCTCCCTAGTCAGCTTCAGCGATTGCTGAAATTGCAGCTCATTGGGATAGCGCTCGCAAGCTTCCTTGAAAATGTTTACCTTGCGGTCCAAATCCGGCTCCGCATCCACGCGCTTGCCGATTTCGGCGATATACGCCGATAATTCCTGCCGCCCCTGTTCCACCGCTTCCAGCTTGAGCGCCTGAAAAATCGCATCTCCGGGATATTTAGCGACAAATTCATCGCAAATCTCCAGAGCGCGGTTGAAATTCTTCTCGGATAGATTGCGGCGCGCCTCTTCATAGGCATTGTGGATGCTGTCGCGCTCCGAGCGGATCTGGTTGTAAAAACCTTGATACACCGAGTCGCGGTCCGGCACCGATGCGTCCGGCGTATGCCGGCCAACATCCAGCAGACGCTCCAGTTTGCTCAGCGCGGTGCTGATCTCGCCGTTGTTGTAGGCTTTCAGAGCCGAGCCGTAAAGCTGCTCTTTTTCCGTCTGAATGCGACTCGCATCCTTTTCGCGCCGATCGGTTTCGTTGAGCAGTTCCCGCGCACTCGGATCGGATTGACGGATCTTGAATACCTCGTTCAACGCCTGCCGCGCTTCCGTGAAGTCGTGGCGCTCCAGGTGACGCCTCGCCAGACTCATCCAGCTCTCGATCTGCCGCTCGTTGCGCTGCTTCTCAATGGATCCCCGCATGGCATGCGCATCGGCGTTTTCCGGGTCTATTTCCAGAATCTCTTGCAGTTTTTCGAGCGCCAGCGGAATCTCGTCCTGTTCCACGCGAGTTCGGGCCGCTTCCAGAAGCTGCCGAATCTTCTTCTGCCGCGTGGCTTGATCGATCTTCAAACGGAGCAGCGCGATCTCCGGGTCAATATGCCCTTCCGTCTCGAGCTCAATGAGGATCTCGGAAGCGAACTCGCTGTCGCCTTCCGCAAATGTTTTCTTAGCGCGCTCAATCCGTGGCTGAATCTTCGAAGAATCGAAGCGATCGATCGGCTGATTGTGGTACGCCTTTTGCAGTATGTCCCCGAAGTCGCGCGCGCTCGAGAAGCGATGGATTGGCGCCTTGGCCATGGCCTTGTGGATGACCATGCTGACGATTTGCGAAACCGCCGGATTGATTTCCGTGATGGGCGGAGGAATGCGCCGCCGCACCGCCTCGGCCGTTTCCGCTGGAGTTTTGCAAGCGAACGGCTTGCGGCCCGTCAATGCTTCGTAACACACTACGCCCAACGAGAAGATGTCAGAAACCGGTGACGCCGGCTTCATCTCGATCTGCTCCGGCGCCATGTACTGCCAAGTTCCCTTCTGCCCGGTCACCGAATGGGATCCGGCCAGATATACCACGCCGAAATCGATGATCTTGGCGGTGTCGTCCTCCATTACAAAAATGTTGCTGGGTTTGATATCGCGATGCACCAGGCCCTTCTCGTGCGCGGCCTGCAAGCCCCGGCAAACCTGCGTGATGATGGCCACCACCCGCTCCACCGTCAGCCGAGAGCTCGAAGTTTCAATCAATTTGGCAAGCGTAGCTCCCGGAAGCAGCGGCATCACGAAGAAGGGCTTCTTCATGCCATGTTCGTCGATTTCCCCTACATCGCGAATGTCGACGATGTTGGGATGGCTGATGCTGGCCAGCACGCTCCATTCCTTGCTAAACAACTCAACCGCAAGGGGATCGGAGACATCCCGCATGGTCTTGAACGCCACCGAACTCTTGGTTTTGACGTCAATGGCGCGATAAACTACACCCATCCCGCCTTCACCGAGAAGCTCTTTGATCTCGTACCGGTCGGCGACTAGGGACTGCGCAATCATTGCTTGTCTTACAAACGCCGTGTGCAAATCAGGATATCAGTTTTCGCCCGCACTTAGATACTGCCGGCCGTACGGCGTACCGGGAGTACCGGAAGCCCAGGCGGCAGGAAGCAGGCGGCAGGTGGCAGCCGTCGACAATCCATCAAAGTTGACCTCCAGATTCCGCCCCGGGCATTCGTCTCCTATCGTGATAGTGATTCCAAAGTGCAGTTCGTGACACCGATCCCGTCTTCTGCCGCCTGCCGCCTGCCCTACCCCCTCGCGCTCACCCTACGACCCATCCAAAACAGAAGCGGAATGGACCCAACGATACCGATGACAACCATTGGTCCAAAGATCAGAAAGGCACGCGGTTCCACGTAGCCCTCGCGAAATGCTCGCAGCAAGAGCCCAATCGTCACAGGCAGGTTGAGCAGCACCGCCGTCGCGGTTCCCGGCATGTAGCGCCGTAACGCGAGGCTCGCCACTACATGCGGGAACAGCACATTCAGCAACATCGCAAGGGCGTAGCCGGTGACCAGATATGCACCCAAGCTTGCCCGCCCTTGAACCGTCGCGAGCCACGCAGAAATCATCGCGACGAGGGTCATTACGATAACAGCAAATCTGAACTCAGTGTAGCCCACTGCCTGGTGCCAGCGAACCACTGTTCGCGACCAAGCCGGAAGCCAGATCGCCTCTTCGAGGTTATGAGCCGCAACCACCAGAACAAAGATCCATGTGAACGCAACAAAGCTCATGAACATCTTCCGCTTTGAGCAACTATAGCCGAACCTCGGGGAAAAGATACTTTCGCGGGGGAGCGGCCAGTCCAGCGGCGACAACGGCCCCGCCTCCTGCCTCCCGCCTCCCGCCTCCCGCCTCCTGCCTTCTGCCTCCTGCCGCCTGCCTCC
>PMOK01000250.1 GCA_003162425.1 Bryobacterales bacterium
CGAGAAATCGGTGGAGCAAGGTAGATCGTATAACCGGCGAAACCGGGAAAGCGATGAAAGATGAGACGGCGGCGGCCAGGTCCGTAGTAGCGACGAGGCGGGGTAATGCCCGCGGAGCGAAGGGACCTTGCTGCACATGCAGTCTTTATCAAGAAGGGAGGCAGGGGTGAGATGACAAAGGCACCCATCAGTCTGCAGGAATTGAGACGAAGGCTATACGTTAAGGCGAAGGCCGAATCGACTTGGCGGTTCTGGGGTCTGTATGTTCACGTTTGTAAGCGGGAGACGCTGCAGGAAGCCTATCGGCAAGCCAAGGCTAACGACGGAGCTCCGGGAGTTGACGGGGTGACGTTTGCGGCAGTGGAAGCTGGAGGTGAAGCGGAATTTCTCGACCAGCTTCGCAAGGAGTTGGTGGAACGGACATATCGGCCACAGAGGGCACGGAAGGTGGAAATTCCGAAGGGCGGCGGCAAGATGCGCCAGCTTTCGATTCCATCTATTCGGGACCGGGTGGTTCAGGGAGCGTTGAAGCTGATCCTGGAACCGATCTTCGAGGCAGACTTTCAACCGGGGTCGTTTGGATATCGGCCGAAGAAGTCAGCGCACGCTGCCATCCAGCGCGTATCGAAGGCAATTCTGGAGGGCAAGACCTACGTGATCGATTTTGACTTGCGATCCTACTTCGACACGGTGAGACATCATATCGTGCTGGAGAAGGTGGCGCGGCGAGTGGATGACGATGCGGTTTTGTGGCTCCTGAAGTTGTTGCTGGACGCGTCGGGGAAGCAGGGAGTTCCGCAAGGCGGGGTGATTTCGCCGTTGCTCAGTAATCTGTAGCTCAACGAGGTGGACCAGATGCTGGAACGGGCGAAAGAAGTTACCCGGCGCGAGCGGTGGACGGCAGTTGAATACGCACGGTTCGCTGATGATCTGGTGATCCTGGTGGATTCGCAGCCGCGCCAGCAATGGCTTCGGCAGGCGGTGGAGAAACGGCTACGGGAGGAGTTGGCCAAACTGCAAGTGGAGGTGAATGAGGAGAAGAGCCGTACGGTGGACCTTCAGCGAGGCGAGAGCTTCGGATTTCTTGGGTTTGAGTTCCGTCGTGTCCGGAGTCGCCGGGGACGATGGATGCCGCTGCTAATGCCGAAAGGCAAGAAGCGGACGGCATTGCTCGGCAAGCTCAAAGAGATTTTCCGGGCCTCTCGTTCCCAGCCAGTGGGCGGGGTGATCGACAAGATCAATCCGATCCTGCGTGGTTGGGTGAAGTACTTCGCGATAGGCCACTCGAGTCGGTGTTTCTCCTTCATCCGAAGCTGGGTAGAAACGAGAATTCGGCGCCATCTGGCTCGGGCGTGCCAGCGTCGAGGCTTTGGCTGGAAGCGGTGGAGCAGGGAATGGATGTATGGCACGTTGGGACTCTTCTCGGAGTACCGCGTATCGTATCTACCGTCAATCTCGGCAGTCGCTCCAGTCTAATAGGTCCCATAACCCTTGATGTGAAGTGTGCAGGAGCGCGTAGTGCGGGAAATCCGCCCGCTACGTGCGATGTGGCGGGGGCTGGAAACCAGCTCACGGTTCGGATAGTGAGGCACTCCCAACGGAAACGGGGAGCAATGGATAGGCCGAACCTACGGAGCAATGGCGCCAGTCCTCGACCCTACCGCGAGCGACTCCGTGACCATCTACTCGCCTGCTTTCTGTTTCCCCGGATTTATTAGCCGGAGCGGTTCGCTGGGATCGAAATGAAAACCTGTCGGAGTCGGCTCGGGAGGCTTACGATTCCTGACTGCGGCGATTCGTTGTGCAATGTCTTCTGGCAGATTCCCATGTGGCGCAGTACTGCGGACAGTCGATTCGGTGGAAGCGACTTTGCTGGAAGCGTGGGGCTCTGCTACGATCTGCTCCGCTCGTCGTGACCTCGCCCGCTTTGCCTCTCGGGCGCGAAGCCGCACGAAGTAATATATGTTGCTCGGCGAAGACTTGACTTGGCAAGTCTCTGCTAGAACGCACGCGATCTCTTTGTACGTCCGACCGCGTCGCCTCATCTCTTCGATCAATTCGAAGTGTGGGTCCAAGCGGGAGCGCGGTGGTTTCGGCGGCAGGTTGTCGAGGATCTCGTTGACCTTATCGTCCATTGCCAAACCCACATAACAGGCGCGGAACTGCCAGATATCGGCTTTGAAGGAGCGTTGAACGTGTATTGAACAAACATCGAATATTCATTGAATATCCAATGACCGCCAATGGGCCAGACGGGCTTTCGCGTCTGCTGCGCGAACCTAAGCCGACAGGCTTAGGGATGGTGTCTATTTTCAAATGAGGTTTTAGAAAGCTGCTGAATCTGATGTTGCTCATTCTCGCTCCTTCAATCACCGTCGATCTTCCGGACAACGATCTCTCGAATGAACCGCCCCGCCTGAGCGGGAAAACGGTCGGACCGCACGCTCTGCTGAATTGACGCGACTCGGTGGGATGCGATCGCGGCCAGCAGCGGGTCAAGCCCGGCGCCCTTCACGACTACATCATGGCTGGCAAAGGCGATCCGCAGCTCGTCGCTGCCTCCATCGGCGTAAACGAACTGATTCCACGACAGGATCAATGTCTGCTTGAACAACACGATCTCCAGCGCCGGCGGCTGTTCTGAGCTGCTGATAATCCAGGGCGCTTTACCGGCTGAGGCCACGTTCACGAGTGCGCTCCTTTCGGGGGCGAGATCGGACGACTTCTTGCTGGGCGATTTGTTCCGAAACAGACTTGACCAACTCGGCGGCTCTTCGTACCATCTGTCGCGCCATCGCCAAACCTCGATGAGCTCGATGTGAGAACGTTCGCTTGCCACGTACAAGCTCAGAGGCGGACGTTCGGGCCATCGATCGCGCCACGGTCTCCTGGAGCCGCTCCTTGTCGCTCGTAATCACTGTGACGCTTTGGCGGCCACGGGACGCAGCAACATAGAACAACTCCTTTTGCATGCCGTCGCCGGAAAGGATCACCGAATCGACGGTCTTGCCTTGGCTGCGATGCGCAGTCACTGCGTAACCGTGCGCGAAGCCCCGGTAGTTGGAGGGCAGAGTGCGCCCATCTTCTAGTCGGATCTGGCCTCCGGAATCCACGGCGGACACGGTGACTAATTCACCGTTTGTGGTCCGCAAACCAGCCTCACGTCGATTGGCGGTGAGCAGGAGCCGGTCTCCGGCAGACACTTCAATTACGCGCGCCTCCAATACATCGGAACTCCCGGCTTGCTTTGCTGAAACCATACACTCCGCTCCGTCTTCGTTGCGAACTACGAGGCCGTTGGAGGCTAAACGCACGACCTCCACCGTTTCGTATTTCCCGATGGACTTCACAGCCCGGTGAAAGCCCAGTACTTGCCCCGGGCGATAGTTCTGCAGGTCGGCTTTTTGTGCCCCAGTCCAGTTGAGGGACACGTGACGGGCGATGGTCCTACCTTCGCCGAGTTCTCCGCGTGTCTTCTTGCGTTCGCGTATCGCTTCGGTTACTCGGTCGATATCTTCGTGTGTCGCGCAGACGACCAGAGTTTGCCCCACGGCGGTGCCATAGGCATCGGCGATTGCCGGAGCTCGGGCCGTGAATGCGACCTCGCGAACGGCGCCCATTGCGTCCAGCTTCGTGAATCCACGCTCTGGGTTTCGACGCAGTTCTTCCATCGCGTCGCGATAGTCCTTCCTGGTTTGCCGCTGTACCTGAGTCAGCGCGACGGTCTTCAGCCGAGATTCCTTCTCAAGTATCCGCAGCGCATCGCCTGCTTCCACACTTCGGATTTGCTTGGTGTCCCCGCTAAAGACCACTCGCAGCGAACATTCTTCCGCCAATCTGAGGATGTCTGTCATCCGTCGCGCCGAGACCATACCGGCTTCGTCAAGGATGATCACATTGCCACGAATGTCGTTACGAACACGCGGATCTTGCAGCAGGCGTTCGACCGTGATCGCGTCAGCGAAGCCCACCTTCTGCAACTCCTCCACGGCGCTCATCGTGGGAGAAACTGCAAGTACCATATGGCCGGCGTCCATAAGCACCCGCCGCAATTCTTGGAGGGTTGCGGTCTTCCCGGTACCGGCAGCGCCACTAATGCTTACTGCAAGGTCACGCGATTGAAGAACGAACTCCACTGCGTGCTTCTGTTCGGGACGCAAACGGCCCGAGACAACGAACGCACCCGTATCGACGAGCGGCTCGAATCGGCCCAGCCCACGATTGACGGTGGCAATCATGTTACGTTCTCGTTCCAGACTGGCTGCTGTTGCGACCTCGCGTCCTGAGCGCAATACTTTACCCGACGATTCCTGAAGACTCAGGTCACCCTTCAAGTCGGCAAGCCGGATTCGTCCCCTCCCATGCCGCAAAGCCTCCGTTAGCAGCTCCTGATCCCGAGCGACTGAGACTCGTTCGAAGATGTGATCTTTGGCGTATTCCAACGATGCCGCGCTCGATTCCACAGCCGGCGTCAATGGCTGGAAACCACACATTCGCGCAAGCATCTTTGCTTCGTACGGGGTTAGCCGAGCCTGCTGCTTCTCCCGGAGTTCAGGCGTCGAAATCTCAGTGAGCTTGTCGGCCCGAGATTCACGAACTAGCACGGCGACTTCGTTGTCGGTCGGCTTCCGCCCACGCTGCTCAACAAAAGCTTCGATGGCCTGGTCGCGCTGACGGCTGCGCTGGCTGAACTTTTCGAGCAACTCCGCAGAGACGCCCTGGATCTCGAACCCGACGTCCCTTCCCCGTGCATCACGCTGATTCTCGATTTCGTAGCCGAGCGACCGCACCTCGCGCGCGAGCGAATTACGATACACCTCGGATAGATAGGCGCGGTGCTCGTAGATATTGGACGCCTGCAGTGCCTTCCATCGACCCTCCGTTCCATCGAATGTCAGGTTGGCGGCAACCGCATGCGTGTGCAACTGCGGATCAAGCTCACGGCTGGCGTCGTGATGGTAAACGGCAAGCGCCAGGTTCCCGGTCAGCCTGTCCTCATTGGCGCCAGCTTGACGTACACGGCTTGCCGCATAAGTCTCGGTTTCTTTCAGGGCTTCCGCAACGGCCGTGCGATGCGCCTCGATCAATCTATCGTCGCCTCCCACAATCGCAAGTATCGAGACCGACTTCGGGGCAGAGATCGTGAAATCGTAGAGGCTCCGCCCCTGCGCGAGTCTAGATCCGTCGACGGCAGTGCGGTCTGCGCTGTGGCGCACTCGCAAGAACTCCTTTGTCCGCGGATCGAGGCCTTGCCGTAGAGCTTCAAAGTCCTCAGTCTCCACATCACCGCTTAGTCCCAGAAGTTCCGCACCACGGCCCTGCCAGACACCAGCAACGCGCTCGCCTTCGGCGTAGTAATCGCTGTGCTCCAGGTGCCGGGATGAATATCCCTTGCCGTCCGACATGGCGCGGATCGTCAGCATCGGTTCTCTACGGGCGCGCTGGAAGATTCATCCAGCGCTCAAACCACATGCCGATTCCTATGCCAACTAATAGTCCGAGACTCGTCAACGCAAACAGGGACCATCGATATTCCTCGCGGAAGACACGTACCAGTTCTTGCGCCGCGTTCTGAGTCCTCCGAATCGCATCGGCACATGTCGATTCTAGACTTGCGATTGCTTTGCGCGCCTCCTCCGCGGCACCGCGGTATGAGTTCCCAAGCGAACTGGCTGCAGGCCCAAATTCGGCTGTTGACTTCTTTATCTGAGCGGCGGCCACCGCCAGCGCGTCGGCGGTTTCCGGAATCGTTGACTTCACGAACTGCTGGCGCAGCCCTTCATTGATGGTCGCGACGATGGCTTCCGGCTTGATGCCTTCAGCGATCGTTTTCGGAAGCTGCGACAACCGCTGGTCGAGCTGCGCTTGATGTGCTGCACTGGATTGACGGACTTTCTCCAGCGCTTTGATTGCCTCGTCAATGTTCTGTTCGAACCCTCGTCTTTCCGTGGTAATGCGCTCCGGCACGTCGACCATGAGCACCACCAGAAACTGCATCACCCGCAGAATGCGTAGCATCTCGTCATTCTCGGGAAGGGAACGGCAGTGGCGTATCTCGCGGTAGTAGTCGGCCCGCAACTCGGCTGGGAGTGCGTTTGCGATGCGATCGATCAGATCTGGTTCTGGATTCACGGCAGCAACAGGTCCTTCACCTTGTCGAACTCGGCGAACATGCGTCGCCGGTAGCTCTGCGCGCGCATAACCAGCGATGCCTTCTGCAACTCTGGTGCGTCGGTCAATCTACTGGCGACCGCGCCCAGTGTAACGCCATGATTCCGCGTGGCATTTTCGAGGATGGGCAGACGGTAGTCCATCTGGAGCACGGACGGCGAGTACCTCTGTTGGAATGAGAGTGCCTGTTCACTCTCCCGCCAATACCTGAAGTCGGTGTGCTCTATGACGGAGTTCTCGACGATCAAGTACGCTGTTCGATTGCCCAACTGCGACGCCCAGGCAAGAACGCTCTCCACGCTCGCCGGATCGGCCGTGACAACGCCAATGGCGGTGAAGGCGATACCGGCATCGGTCACATTCGAGTGCATCTTGTCGAACCATTCATAGGTCACCTTGCCTGCGCCCGCGCCCATGTCGGCCAGGATCACAGGCGGACCATCGGTTAGCTCATCCACGAAGGCGTCGAGTCCGGCTGGCGTGTGGATATTAACCTTGGGCACCTGGCCGCCAAAGAAATGCGTCAGTGACCCGCGCGCCTTATTCTCGGTGTCCAGATCGAGCAGCTTGACCGGAATGCCGTTCTCCTGGAACCATTCCGCCAGGCCGGTCATTACGCTTGTTTTGCCGACTCCGCCCTTGCCACCCATCGAAAGGATCACACGTTTTTCGACCGCAGGGATTCCCGATGCGGGTGATTCCGAAGTACTTTTCGCGACGTTCATTTGAGATCTCCTATTGAATAGTCCCGCGCTGGCAGGCTTCCACCATCCCGTCAGTCGCCTTCACGCTTCTGAACTTGAGAAAAATTACTCTCTACTTAATAGGAGGATTTGAGACGACCAAAACTTACCCTGTGCCAGCAAATAAATTTTGTTGTCCCGAAGTGCCCTCGCCGTTTCCTTATAAGTAGGGAGGTGTTTCGAGTGTTGAGGAAGTCACGCGGTTCGTGGCCTCGGGCGGCAAGGGACCGCCACGAATGGCCGCCAGATTGGGCGATAGGCGGAACGGCGGCGGTATGGACGACTGGCGTGCTTCCAGCGGTGAGATTTTAGACGTTTCTGACTATACGAACTGAGCGCAAATGGTAGACAACACTTTTGAAAGGCACTACCAAATTTGGGGGTCTCGCGGGCATGTGGGGCTTGGGCATCTCCATAATGACGATGTTAGTTATCTCAACCAGGAAGCATAGCAATGATCGTTAAGTTAGAGCAGGAGTGGTACACGCTGAAGGAAGTCGGTCTGCTTTTGAAGATGACGCCGGTCACAGTCGCCAGACATTTTCCGATTGGCCCAGGTGTCATCGACGTGGCCACCGGTCCAGGACACCCGAACGCCCGCTATAAAAAGCCCACACGCCGTCACCTACGCATTAGCGCCGATGCGCTAGAAAGATGGATGCGTGAACACATGCCGGTTGCTAGTTAAGCAGCTGCCACTTGCAGACTCTCGTCTTCTTTGAGCGTCCAGACTTTGCGTATCATGTTTTCTGCACGATCCATGTAACCTGAAGCGAAATCCGCATAATAATTTTCAGTGGTGGATATATTTTGGTGACCAAGCATAAGGCTGACCGTTTCGAGTGGCACCCCCTTGGAAAGTAAATGAACCGCAAACGTGTTGCGGAACCGATGCGAAACGCTATGAACGATTTCTTCCTTAACCCCGGCCAACTCGAAAGTGTCGCTGACAGCGTGCCCGTAGTTGAGTCGGGCATACTTGATGTCAGAGTTCCCGTCCCAGAAGTAATACCCATTGTCGTAGTTCGTCAGCTTTGCCAAGGTGTTGAGGAGTTCATCCGGCAACGGAAACTGAACTGGCGTTTTGGATTTTTTGGTCTTAACATACAGGACACCATTTTTGATTGCACTCTTTTCCAGTGCGACGGCGTCAGAGATTCGCAAGCCGGTCCAGCGCATCGTGAGCATAAGAGCTTTCAGCCGTTGTTTTTGGTATGGCGTCCGCCTGGTTCGCTCCAGAAAAAACATGATGTCTTTCATCTGTTGGCGAGTGAGGTATTTTACTTGCTCTTTGGTCTTGGCTCGTGGTTCGGGTGTTACCTCGATTATGGTGGACGGATCTTCCGAGATCCATTTTCGCTTCAGGCAACGGCGGAAAAACAGGCGCATCGTCTTCAGGTTGTCTTTGGCGGTACGTCGGCTAACCTTGGTCCACTTGGTACCCTTCTTGTATCCGGCGTCTGGATCGCTCCAGCTTTTGAAAAACAGATCCATTGCGTCTGGCGTTGCGAAAGCCTGAAGACTCTTGTACCCGCCGTAATCAGAAAACGATTGAAGCTGATTCATGATCGTGGTGTACTTGGCCGTGGTGCCTTCGGAAAGCTCTCTGGTAACCAACGTCCCCATGAAATCCTCGATAGCCGTTTTGATCGGCACACCAACCGGTTCAAGCACCTCTCTCTCGTTGCCGGATTTGAGACGTTTCTCAACAACCTCACGAGCCTTGCGTTCGACAATTTCACCGGTCAGTTTTCGTTGGAACCCTTCAGAGGGATCATGAACGCCACACGAGTAGATCGGACAGGTACAACGTATGGCGTTTAGTGCCGTCCAACGTTCAGCCGGCTTTCCATCCCAGCGCTTTTTGTCGTTCCGGCATTTGGCCGAGTGGGATCGGACGAACCGCAACCGATCCACGATTGCGTTGATTTCAAGGTCAGTCTTCACGCCTTAGTGTACCAGAACTGTACCAGGAATCAATGAACAATCTAAACGATTTAAACAACACTATATACTACGTTTACACAAGAGCAACCTGCTCTTCGGTTGGCTCCGCTCAACAATACCAGGGCTCATCCATATAAGGGATGGTCGCGCGCGGCATCAGGTCGAAGTTTTCCGGTAGCGGCTCGTCAACCGCCAAGTCCCACATCTTGCGGAATATCTCGCGGCGCGATCCTTTCTGCGCGGCGAGCTTCAAAGCTTGCTCCGCCAACGCGTCCACGGCGGCGTCCGGATGCTTCCAGCGATACAGTAGCGCGGGTTCGTCGAAGCCGGTAACCACGGACTGTATTTCGTCGAGTTCCAGCAGTCGCGAACCACGCGGGATTAGCAGGCGCAGCGCGAGTTGAATCGGCGCTACGTGTTCCACCAGGTCCAGCTCAATCAGTGTCGAGAGCAACTCCCGGTACGACTCCCGCGTGGTCCACGGTGTAAACGCAATGAAGGTGGGTGCTAGCGTAAGGCCGGTGGACCGAAACTCGCCGACTACTTCCACGAAATCGGCGCGCGTGTGTCCCTTATCCAGCTTCTCCAGGACCGCATCGTCCACCGATTCCACGGCGCTGGTTACGAACAGGCAGCCGGTCTCCTTCAAGCGCGGCAGCAGGTCGCGATGTTTGCGCAGATGCTCGATTTTGATGGTCGCGTCGTAGGTAACATCGGGAAATTCGCGATGCAACGCATCCACGATGCGCATTGCGTGCGTTGGGCCGTTGAAGAAATCAGGATCGCCGAAAGTGATGTGTTGCGCGCCGGCCGATGCTTGCATGCGGATATCTTCGAGCACCACTTCCGGCTGGACGATCCGGAACGCGCCTTGGTACACCGGAACTACAGGGCAATGGCGGCACAGATGTTTGCATCCGCGGCTGGCTTCGGTGTAACCGGCGGTTTTCGCCGTGCCATTGATCCGGAGATGGGCGTAGTCCGCGAGCGGGGGTAGCGCGGAACGCAGCGGCGGCAGAAACTGGAGACGGTCGAGCGAGATAGACGGCTCTTTTTGTACGCCTGCCTTCCCGTTTGCCAGCGCGACCAAGCCCGGCTCGAACTCGCCGCCCAGAATGGTTTCTACGCCCAGCTTGCGCAGGTACGATTCATTCAGCGGCGCGTACAGGCCGTAGCAACACAGGTGTGCTTTCGGATTCAGCCGCCGGATCTTTTCGACCACTTTCACCGCTAGCCGCGTAGCCGTGTGCATGGGGAGATAGAGTGCGACGAGATCGGCCGCAAGCACTTTGTCCTCGGGGAACGACTCCACGCACAGATCCACACAGGTGACATCGTGATGTTCGGCGGCCAACCACGCCGCGGGCGAAGCAAGCCCGAAAGGCTGGCGGCCCATCTCGTAGGTGGAGATCAACAGAACCTGCATGCGATCCGTTCTCATTATCCCGTGGAGTAAGCTCGGGGCGCATTTTGGGTTGACATCCGACCCGGCACGGCGCATACTTGGGTCGGATGGCCACCCAAGCGACCAACGACCGTATCGTGCTGTTGCAAGGCACGCTGGACCTGCTGATCCTGCGCACCCTGGTGTTCGGCCCGCAGCACGGGCAAGGCATCGCGCGCGCTATCCGGCAGACGTCGGAAGATTCGCTGCTGGTGGATCACGGCTCGCTCTACCCGGCTCTGCAGCGCTTGGAGGATCAGGGCTGGATAAAGGCGAAGTGGGGCACCAGCAAGAACAATCGGAAGGCGCGCTTTTATAGCCTCACCGCCAAGGGGCGCAAACAGCTTACGTCCGAAGCCAGCCAGTGGCGGAGGCTGGTGGCAGCCATTGGACGCGTATTGGGACCGGAGGAAGCGGGAGGGTAGCCGCATGTTTTGGAGAAAACGGAAGCACAGCGACTTTCAAGCTGAGATTCAATCCCACCTCGATATCGAATCGGACGAACTCGCTGAGGAGGGATCGAATCCGGGTGATGCGAAATACCAGGCTCGGCGCGAATTCGGCAACGTAACAGGTTCCGAAGAGCGACTCTACGAAGCGAGCCGTTGGGTGTGGTTGGAACAGTTCGTCCAAGACCTGCGTTACGGCATTCGCATGTTGCGCCGCAGCCCCGCGTTCACCTTGGTGGCCGTGCTGTCGCTCGCGCTCGGCATTGGCGCCAACACCGCTGTGTTCAGCCTGGTGGATGCGGTGATGTTGAAGTCGCTGCCGGTGCGCGCGCCGGGCGAGCTGCGCATTCTCACCTGGGTGCGCAGTGACAAAGAGCCGGATATTTCGCATAGCGGCTACAACACCTTGGATTCGCTAACCGGCCAGCATGTCAGCGGCTCGTTTTCGTATGCCGCTTACCGGCAGTTCCGCGACAGCGTTCCTCAGTTTTCGGATTTAGTGGCCTATGCTCCGAACCAGTTCACTGTCACGGCCGACGGCGCCAGCGACTTCGCAGACGGGGAATTTGTCTCAGGCAACTATTTCAAAGGCCTGGGAGCGCAGCCTCTGATCGGCCGGCCGATTCTCCCTGAAGATGATGCTCCAGCCCGGACCGGCGTCATTGTTCTCACGTATCGCTACTGGGAAAAGCGTTTTGCCTTGGATCCAAGCGTGATCGGCCGCGCCATCGCGGTCAATCAGAGACCCGTGACGGTGGTGGGCGTAATGCAACCACCTTTCCAGGGCCTGGACTCGTCGGAAGCAGTGGATCTTTTCGTACCTATAACCGCCGTCGTCGAGCTGCGGCATCCCTGGTTTTCTCTCACCCAACCAAACAGCTGGTGGGTGCAGATTTTCGGACGTCTGCGGCCGGGCATATCCGACCAGTCCGCTGCGGTGATGTTGAAAGCCACGCTCGGCCACACCGTCGAGCAGTTTGCGAAGAATGCGGAAGTATCTACGGTTCTGTTGCGGCCCGGTGTCCGTGGCGTGGGCCTCTTGCGCGAATCAGTCTCCACGTCGCTCGCCATCCTTAGCGCCGTGGTCGGCCTAATCCTGTTGATCGCGTGTACGAATCTCGCGAACCTGCTGGTGGCACGCTCCGCCGCGCGAGGGAGGGAAATTGCCGTGCGGCTGTCCATCGGCGCAGGCGTCGGCCGATTGATCCGGCAGTTGCTCACGGAGAGCTTGGTACTGGCAGGCGCCGGCGGACTGCTGGGCGTGGTTCTGGCGCGGCCGCTGCTCCAGGTAATGCTGCGATTTATCGGAGCCGGTCAATACAACGGGCCGGCTTTGGATGCCCGCATCGATCTGCGCACCCTTGCATTCACTGCCGGAGCGACCCTTCTTGCGGCTGTGCTCTTCGGCCTGCTCCCAGCGTGGCGAGCAACTCGCGTGAATCTCGTGCCCGCACTCAAAGGTACGAAAACGGCGGGAAGTAGCCCGCGCCTGCGCCTGAGCCGGCTGTTGGTCTCGGTGCAGGTGGCGTTGTCTCTTCTCTTGCTGGTGGGGGCCGGGCTGTTTGTGCGGACTCTTCAGCGATTGTCAGCTGTTGACTTGGGCTTCCGCGCCGAACACGTGCTGACATTCCAGACTGACCCAAGCAGAAACGGCTATGAGGGCCGCCGGCTTGCAGACTTGTACACGCGCCTGCGTGAGAACATCGCCGCTATTCCGGGCGTCGACTCGGCCGCAATGTCACAACACGGACTGATACAAGGAGTGGAAAGCGACACATCGGTGCATGCCCCGGGTTTCCGGCCGACGGACAGAAAGGGTGGCGCGCTACTACTTCGTTGTTCTGCTTCGTTCCTCTCCACCATGCAAATCCCCCTGCTACGCGGACGGGATCTGACGTTCGCCGATGAGCGTGCCTCGCAATCAGTGGCCGTCGTGAACCAAAGTTTCGTCAATCGATTCTTTCCTGGCGTGAATCCTCTCGGACACACGTTTTACCTAGGCGAACAGCCCGGCGCGGAAATGCTTGCGGTGATAGGCATAGTGAAGGACGCCCACTATACTGGTGTGCGAGACGATGTGCGCCCGACTGTTTACTTCCCCTACACGCAGCAGCTGACCGGTCTGCATCAGATGACCTTTGTCATCCGAACGGTGCTGCCTCCGCTTTCCGTCGCCGGCGCGGTACGGCGTGTAGTGGCCGCAACAGATCGCGCGATCCCGGTGGCGGAAATGAAGACCGAAGAACAGCAGATCGCCGAATCGATCGGAACGGAACGGCTTTTCGCCGGCCTGGTGAGCGCGTTCGGCGGTATCGCCGCGCTGCTGGCTGCCATCGGTCTCTATGGCGTGATGGCGTATGCGGTAGCGCGCCGAACAGTGGAGATCGGAATCCGGCTGGCGCTGGGAGCTCGCCGCGCCACCGTCCAATGGATGGTGCTGCGCCAGAGTCTCTGGATGGTTGCGCTCGGTCTCGCGATCGGGATTCCAGCAGCCCTGGCGTTGACTCGCTTTGTTCAGAATAAACTCTATGGGATTCAGCCCACCGATCCGGCCAGTTTCGCTGGGGCAGCGATCCTGATAACGGCGGTGGGCGCGGTGGCCGCTTGGATACCGGCCCGCCGCGCCGCGCGCGTAGATCCGATCCAGGCTTTGCGCAACGAATGATTACATCTGGCCTTCGTCGGCTGACGGTCCGTAAATCGCCGGCACGGGAATATCGTTGAGGCGCAGATAAACGCCGAGCTGTGCGCGATGGTGGATGATGTGGTTCATGACGAAACCACGCAGGCAGGCGATGCGCGGCATGGTGAATAACGTCTTGCCGCCCGCCAGCAACGACCACGGCTTCAGAAGAGTCTCGTCGCTCGATCCCGCGATTGCGGCCCGGGCCGCCACCACGTTCTTATCAAATTTCTCCAGCAGCTCTTTGTTGGAAGCCACCGGCTCTTCTTTGTAAGGCGGGGCGCCGGGCGGTGCGATGTCGAACGAATCTTTTGCGATAGTGTCCACCGTCCAACCCAGCATGTTGGCGATGTGGGTGGCGAGCGATCCCATGGCAAACGATTTCGGATGGGGTTTCCAGCCGAGCTTGTCATCCGGCACACGCTCCAGCGTCTTGCGCGTGTTGGCCATCTCTTGGTCGAATTCAGGCAGTAAAGCATCTGTTATTTTCATTAGGGTTCTCCGTTCGGGATTCTGATGCTGCTGGATTATGATAGGCGAAGAATAGGCGAAGAGTCAAGAAGATTTTTGCTTGGCCTCCAAGCTCCTGGATCGATATTCAGGCACCCGCGATTGGTATGGACGAATCACCCGCTCGATGACCTCTGCCTGGCGATCGGGACTGCGGCCCGCACTGGTGGACCATCCATGTTCGGCGATGTGGAGCGGCACTCGAGCATGGACCCGCATCGGAGCCGCCGGCGAGCATTCGTCGGGGTGTGGTATTGAATCCCACTTTGACGTTAAAACCAGATCCATTGGTCTCGCGGGTGATTTGGCGTAGCGGCCGGAGTCCTTGGGAGCGCAGGGAGCGGCCCAGAGCGGGCTCCCAAGATCTTGAAAACTGTCGTAACAGCGGACGATGAACCGTTTCGCGGGGCCCTGGAGCGCGATCAGTGCGGCATCGGCGCGCTCAAAATCGTCCGGCAGACCCGTAAGCAGCCCTTGATCGGCGTCGGCCACTCCTCCCGGGTAAACGCCGAACGTGAGAGGTCTCATAGCCTACTCTTACACTTTCTTCTCAACGTTTCCGGCGCTTTCGCAGTTAATATTAACGAACAGTGAATACGAGGGAGCTTACGCTCGGGATGGCAGATTTCCGGCTGAAGGCCGAAGATGCCGGGCAGTCCGCCGGACTCCTGGATCGCGCGAAGACGGGCGACCTGGATGCTTTCGACCAGTTGATGCGAGCGAATGAGAAACAGGTGCTGGGAACGGCGTTGCGGCTGCTCGGAAATCTAGCCGATGCGCAGGATGCGGCGCAGGAAGCTTTCCTGCGTTTGTACAAAAGTTTGAACCGGCTGCCGGATGTTCAGGAAATTAAGCCGTGGCTGTATCGCGTGACTGTGAACGTGTGCAACGACATGCATCGCGCGCGACGCCGGCGCAGGTGGGAGCCGTTGAGCGGTCCTGAGCCGGTGTCGAGCCAGCCGGATCCGGAATTGGCGTGGGCGCATCAGGAGCGGGGCCGTTTGGTGGAGATGGCTTTGAAGACGCTCCCCGAGAAAGAACGCGCGGCTGTTGTGCTACGGGATATGCAGGGGCTTTCCACACGCGAGGTGGCTGGGATTCTGGGTTCATCGGAGGTGACGGTGCGGTCGCAGATCTCGGTGGCGCGCGGGAAGCTCAAGAAGTTTACGGACCGTTATTTGAGGAAGCGTTTATGAACTGCTCCGATTGGGCACAAGACAGCGCGGAGTTTGCGGAACATTTGAAAGTGTGCGAGCACTGCCGCGAGTTTGAGAGGAACGCCGCGGCGATGCGCGAGTTGACAGTAGCTCCGGCTGCGTTCGCGGCTGTGCGCCAGCGCGTGTTGAGCGAGATTCAGGCGAGGAAGCGGCAGGCTGTGTGGTGGACCTGGTCGGCGGTGGCTGCGGCCGCGTGCATCGCGATGATTTGGGTATCGTATGTTCTACCGAGCGCGCCAAGACCGGAGGCTCTGGTTGCCAAGAAAGATCCGCCTAAGATCGAGTGGCCGCTGGCGAAGCCTGTTGTCCGCCGCGTCCACCATAAGAGTTCGGGCCGGTCGCTCGCGCAAACGGCGCCGGTCCGGAAAACTGAACCACTTGCTGTTGTCAAGATGCTGACTGACGACCCGAACGTGATCATCATCTGGCTGGTAGATCAAAAAGGAGACTCATTATGAAAAAGCTGTTTTCCACGATGTTGATTTCGTTGTTGTGCGCTGAAGCGCTTTTGGCGCAACCGCCGGTGCAGAAGGTGGTCACCATCAAGAATGGCAACCTGAACGGAATCTTGCGCACGGTAAAAGACCTTGCGCCTGGCAATAATCTGTTGATCAGTACTGACAATGAGCACATTATACTGAGCGGTCCGAAGGACGCGGTGACCGGCTTCGAAGAGGTTATCAAGCAACTGGATGTACCACCCGTGGCCCAGAGTAACGTGGAGATTGATGCGTACATGGTCGTAGCTTCGACGCGCGCTGACAGCCACAATCCTATTCCCGCCGAACTTGAACCAGTTGTCGCGCAGCTCAAAGGTCTGCTCTCCTACAAGAGCTTTCGTCTTTTGGATAGTTTTGTGCTGCGAGCCCGGAGCGGGGAGCGCGGGGAGAACAGCGGGTCCGTTGAGCCAAGCTCACCAGCTCCGGAAGGAGTCAAGATCAGCTATCATTTTGAGTTCAACAAGGTTCGCGTTGATAAAGGTGAGACTGCGCGTCTCGTGCGGTTCGATAACCTTCGCTTGGATATCAATGCTCCGGTTGGAATCAACACCAAAGGCGAGGTGCGCTGGAGCGGTGCAAGTATTCACACCGACGTCGACGTGCCCGAAGGCAAGAAAGTCGTGATTGGCAAGACCAGCGGCATCGAAGGCTCCGACGGCGCCCTCATCCTGGTGATTTCGGCTAAAGTAGTGGATTGAAATCCGTTCAACTGGTTGCACCTCGCACACTCGAAGTTGTCGAAACGCCGCTCGCTCCAGATCCCGGCCCCGGAGAGATTCTGCTGAAACTCCGCTCGGTCGGGATTTGCGGCAGCGACATGCATTGGTACACGGACGGCAACATCTATGGGTATCCCGCGTCATATCCACAAATCCTGGGTCATGAACCGGCGGGCGAAGTTGCAGTCATCGGTTCCGCTGTCACGGGTTTGAAGCCGGGCGATCGCGTGTCCATCGAGCCGACCGTCAGTTGCGGGCACTGCGAGTATTGTCTGGGCGGGCATCTTAACAATTGCGTGCGCGGGTTGTTCATGGGCTCACCGCAATTGCCAGGACTGCTAAGGGAATACGCGACCATCCCAGCTCACAACGCCACGCTTGTTCCGGAGAGCTTCAGCTACACGCAGGCCTCGCTCATTGAACCTGTGGCCGTGATCATGCACATGCTGGAGATGGTGGAGATTCGCGCGGGCGATAGCGTGGCCGTGTTGGGCGCGGGGCCCATGGGCCTGCTGGCCGCGGCGGTAGCGCGCAAGGCCGGCGCGACGCAGGTGCTGGTCGCTGATAAGCTGCCTCATCGAATCCAAATGGCGCTGGATCAAGGCGCGACTGCTGCCGTGCCCATCGGCCAGCTTCGCGAAGCGGTGCTCGATAAAACGCGCGGACGCGGTGTGGATATTGCGATTGATGCGGCGGGTGCGGCCGAAACTATCAACTCCGCGCTGGCTGTCACGCGGCTGGGCGGAACGTTCGTGCTGATCGGGATTCCGAATCATGTTCCCGTAGGCGTGGATCTCTACAGCCTGCAGGCCAAGGAAATTCGGTTTCAGCCGGTGAAGCGATCGAATCACCGATCTGAGCCCGCCATCGCGCTGCTGGCCGCGGGCGCGATTCCAGAAGCGATTGTGACGCATCGCGTCTCGCTGGAACAGACGCCCGAGGCGTTCCAGATGCTGGCTGAATATCGCGACGGCGTCGGAAAACTGGCCGTCGAATTTAATGCGTAGCGCACGCACTCCTGCGTACCGCGTTCACACTCGTGTGAACGCACGGTCTTTTGTGAAAAACCTGTGTTCGCAAGAGTGCGTGCGCTACGAACCATGAGCCGGTTTCTGGCTATCGATCTGGGGGCCGAAACTGGGCGCGCTATACTCGGGACGCTCGAAGGCGGCCGGCTCACACTCGAAGAACTGCACCGCTTTCCGAACACGCCCGTGCGCTTGCCCACGGGCCTTTATTGGGATACACTCCGGCTGTTCCACGAAATCCGGCAGGCGCTTTCCATCTGCGGCCGGGAGCGAAAGTTGGCGCTGGACGGCATCGGAATTGACACCTGGGGCGTCGACTTTGGACTCTTGGGTTCGGACGGCGCGCTGGTGGATGACCCTCGCCACTATCGCGACTCGCGCACCAACGGAATGCTCGAAAAAACATTCGCTGTTGTGCCGCGCCAGGAGATCTTTGCCGAAACAGGCATCCAGTTCATGCCGCTCAACACACTGTATCAGCTCCACTCCATGCGGATCAGCGGCTCGCTAGCGCTCAATGCCGCCACGAAGCTGCTATTCATGCCCGATCTGTTCAATTACTGGCTGACCGGAGAAATGCGCGCGGAAGTGAGCATCGCAAGCACTTCACAGTTCTACAATCCGGTCAAGAAACAATGGGCCAGCGGATTGTTTCGAAGGCTGGATTTACCGGAGCGCATACTTCCCGAGCTGATGTTGCCCGGCACGCGGCTGGGGACTCTGCTGCCTGAGATCGCGGAATCGAGCGGGCTCTCATCCAACGTCCCGGTTTACGCCACTGCGTGTCACGACACGGCGTCGGCAGTCGCTGCAGTCCCGGCGGAGGGAGATGGCTGGTGCTACATCAGCTCCGGCACCTGGTCGCTAATGGGGGTGGAGCTGGATGCGCCCGTCATCAATCAGCAGTCGCTGGCACTCAATTTCACCAACGAAGTGGGCGCGGGAAACAAAATTCGGTTCCTCAAGAATATCGCCGGGCTGTGGTTGCTGCAGGAATGCCGCCGCGCGTGGACGCTCGCAGGGCACGAACACAACTACGAAGAGCTTTCGAAGCTCGCGGCCCTGGCGCCATCCGCCCGAGAGCTCATTGATCCGGATGCGTTCCCCGAACCCGGCCGCATGCCGGAGCGAATTGCTGAGTATTGTCGCGCGCGCGGCTGGCAGGCGCCCGATCAGCCGGGCGGAATGACGCGCTTGATTCTCGATAGCCTGGCGTCCACTTATCGCAAGGTGCTCAATAATCTCGAGGCACTGCTCAGCCGGCCGATTAACCGCGTCCACATTGTTGGAGGCGGATCGCGCAACCAGCTACTCAACCAACTCGCAGCCAACGCCACCGGCCGGACGGTCATCGCGGGACCCGCCGAGGCTACCGCTGCCGGCAACATCCTGGTGCAGGCCATCGGCGCGGGCGAGGTCTCGGGATTATCCGAAGCGCGAAAGATCGTCCAACGGTCCTTCGCGCTTGAAACTTACCAACCAGAGTAAACCGAGCCGCGACCGAGAGTGTGAGCTGTGAAAGATTCAAAGGCACCGGTCGCTTACGCTCGCGGTTAGGTAACGGAGCTGAACCGCGACCGTGAGGGAGCCGGTGCCTTTGCCAACCAGAGTAAAATAAAGATTCACTGATTCCAGTTTTCTCCACACCTAACCAGGAGCAGAATGGCAACTAAGCGCATTGGCATACTCACCGGAGGCGGCGATGTTCCCGGCCTCAACTCGGTGATCAAAGAAGTCACCTATCGGGCCACCGAACACAACTGCGAAGTCTTCGGGATTCGCCGTGGATGGGAGGGGTTGACGGACGTAGATCTAGAAGACCCCGAGAGCAAAGCTCGTTATGTGCTGCCGCTCACGCGGGAAAACACGCGCACCATCGACCGCTACGGCGGCACCGTGCTGCACAGCAGCCGGACTAATCCCTCGAAAATGCCGGAGCTTCCGGAATTTCTGAAGGGCCAGGATTTTCCAAGCAAGCAACTCACCAAGAGCGGCAAAACCTCGACGGTTTACGACCTCAGCACTCAGGTGCTTGGGAACCTGGAAAAACTGGGCCTGGATTCGTTGATCGCTATCGGCGGCGACGACACGCTCAGTTATGCGGCCAAGCTGCATGCGCTGGGCGTGAAAGTGATTGCGGTTCCGAAGACCATGGACAACGACGTCCGGAACACGGAATACTGCATTGGATTTTCGACAGCGATCACGCGAGCTACGGACGCCATCAACCGCCAGCGCACTACGGTGGGGTCGCACGAGCGCATCGGAATTTTCCGCGTGTTCGGCCGTGATGCGGGGTTCACTTCTCTCTACACGGCCTACGTCGCGTCCATTCGCTGTTGCATTCCTGAACACAAGGTGAATCTGGAAAAGCTGATTCAGCTTCTCATCACCGACAAGAAACACAATCCGAGCAATTACTGCCTGGTGATTCTTTCCGAAGGCGCGGAGTGGGAGGGCTACCAGGTGCGCGAGTATGGAGAAGCCGATGCTTACGGGCATCGCAAGAAGGAAAACGTGGCTGAGGCGTTGAGCGACGAGATCAAGAAGCGCAGCGATGAAGAGACCATCGTGAGCGACTTGACGTACGATCTGCGTAGCGGCGCTCCGGATTTTGTGGACAAGTTGATCGCCTCCACCTTCGGGACCATGGCTCTGGAATCCGTGCTGGACAACCAGAGTGGGCTGATGGCCGCGTTGGTGAACGGCTGTTATACCATGGCGCCAATGCCCGATCCGGCGCTCGGCCCACGCCATGTCGACATCGCCAGCATGTACAACACGGATCGCTACCGGCCCAATTACGCGAATAAGAACGGGCTCCCGATTTTCTTGACGCGAGCCTGATGCCTTCTTTCTGGAGGCGGCTTCTCGGACGGCCGGCGCCGCCTCTGCTTCCGGAAATTATCCAGCACTTCAATCACCGGGCGGCGGACGAGGAACACTTTCCATCCACCATTGATCCACGCATCTATCATGTGCAGTTGCTGATGGAATATTTCGGCGGCCTGGACGGTAGGCGTGTCCTGGACGTGGGCTGCGGCAAGGGCCGCTTTGCGCGCGTACTTCAGGAGCATTATCCGCAGTCAAGAATTGTCGGGTTCGACTTGGCGGAGGCCATGTTGCGATACGTTCCCGCAGGGGTGTGCGCGTGCGCGGGGTCAATGACGGCTTTGCCGTTTCTCTCAGAGAGCTTCGACTGCGCCTATGCCACCGAATCCCTGGAGCATGCGGTGGACATCGACACGGCCGTCCGGGAGATGTGCCGTGTGGTGAAACCGGGCGGACGAATCGCGATCATCGACAAGAATGTTGAGCAGTGGGGGAAGCTTCCAACTCCGCGATGGGAGAAATGGTTCGACCGTAAGCAATTGGAGCGCTTGCTCGGAAAGCATTGTGGCAAAGTATCGAGCCGCGAGATTTCCTATTGGGCGGACGTGGCTCCGGACGGTTTGTTCCTGGCGTGGCTGGCGGAGAAGTAGCTAGACTGGAATCTGAGATGCGAAGGTCCGACAAGCGGTTGAGTAAGAAACTTGGGTTACTCTCGCGGCAAGTAGCGCACAAGATCAAGCCTTACAAGGTGCGCGCTAAGAATCTTGGCTTGAAGCACGGGTATAGCTTCGATAAGCCCTGGGAGCTCCTTGAGGAGGTTGAGGGTCCCCGTTACAGGTGATCCTGTTGTACGAAAACCTTCTGATCTTGGCGTGCGGCGCTGGTTAGAAGACCACCATCTCGCATTGCTACTGGATGATGCGCTCGGGATTGTTAACAGCTGGCTGGTGCGGTCCAACGTAGCAATCGTCAGCCTCACGGAGCAACATTGGCTGGCCTTGAGCAAGCTGCTTCCGAAGACCCGGGTTCGTGGTTCATTGATCATGGACGCTCACCTGGCGGCTCTTGCCATCGAGCATGGCGCTACATTGTGCACCAACGATCGCGACTTTGCGAGATTTGCAGGGCTCAGGGTCGAATACCCGCTGCAATAGGCTCGACCGCCCCGCCAGTTGTAGATCCAGACGCACTGGTTTTCACCGGCAGGCGCTGGGCGATAAATTCCGAAATGCGGCCGGCCGCCGGCGGATCCATGTTCGCGAGCACGGCGATCACGTAGCCGGATTGCGGGAAGATCTTCAAGTCGCCATTCATGCCCGGAGCGCCGCCTCCATGGCCGAACCAGCGGACTCCGTCTGCGACGTGGTCACTGAATCCATAAGCATATTTGCCGCCTCCTGCGTCCACCTTGCCGGTGGTGAGCAAATCGGTGTAATGCTCATTCAGCAGCTTGTGGCCGTTTAGCGCGTTAGCAAATCGCAGCAGATCCTCCACCGTTGAATAACCGCCGCCCGCCGAGGTCGCACGCGGAGGCAGCGTGTCCGTGTTCGGCTTCCACGGCGACCCGCGCTCTTTCATGTAGCCGACGGAACGGTTCGGCACCACCTGATCTTCGGGCAACGAATCGGTCGATTTCATTCCCGCGGGTTTGTAGACATGCTCCCGGACGTACTCGTAGTAGTTCTGACCGCTGACCTTTTCGATCACCAGGCCCAGCAGCAGGAAACCATAGTTGCTGTACTCCCAGCGGCTCCCGGGTTCGAAGGCCAGGTCGCGCTTGCCGTAAAGCGTGAGGTAATCTTTGAGCGCGCGAAGCTCCAGGCGATGCGCGTCGAATTCCGGGCCGAAGAAATCGCCCGTGCCTCCGGTGTGAGTGAGCAGATGATGAATGGTGACCTTGGAAGCGACGTTCTTGTTCGGGTAATCGGTAAGATATTTTCCCAATGGATCGGTGAGCTGCAGCTTGCCCGCCTGCACTAATTGCAAAATCGACACAGCAGTGAACATTTTGTTCATTGATCCGATGCGGAACTGCGTGTCCAGTTTGTTGGGAATCTTTTTCTCACGGTCCGCGAGTCCGTATGCAGCGGTGAAGATGGGTTGGCCGTTCTTGGCCAGCACGACCGCGCCGGCGAACCGGTCTCCAGACACCTCCTGATCCAGCTTCGCCCGCAGGGCTGCCACCAGGTCGGCCTCGCTCAGGCGCGATGGTGGGGGTTCATTCGGGTTGTCAATCGCCCTCAGGCCCATATCCATGATCAGGTGGGGTTCCCCCGCTTCCACTTCAATGACGAAACGGGCGTATTGAGTGGAATTGCGCTCTTTTACCAATCCTGTGAAGCGCAATTCCGTGGATTGCTCCGCCTTGATGAACTCGAAGCCTCCGGTCTGCTCGCGAAAGTCGCGGTCCTGATCTTTGTCGCCCTGCCGTTTGGGAAAATTCTTTTCGGAAAACCGCTGAAATACCGCCGGATCTGGATCGTTAAAGGCTGTGAGCCAAGCTACGAACTGTCGAGCCGCCGGTGTATCCGGAAATTTCGGCTGGGCTACGCACCATACCCAGGCCATCAGTACCAGGAAAAGAGTTCTCATCCGCATACATTCTTAAACGTACGAACTGGCAATTCAGCCCATTGATATTACGAACGATATACTATTCACAGGATGAATATCACATCCGTGAACCTGAATCTGCTGCTGGCTTTTGAAGCGCTGATTGAGGAACGCAACGTCAGCCGGGCTGCGGCACGGATTGGACTGAGCCAGCCCGCGATGAGCAATGCGCTGGGGCGGCTGCGTGCCACCTTCTCCGATCCGCTCTTTGTCCGGACCGCTCGTGGTATGACGGCCACGGCGCGCGCATTGGAGCTGGCGGGACCCGTGCGGGGCGGCTTAACGCTACTGCGGAGTGCGCTGGCGGAACGTCCGCGCTTCGACCCCGCGGTGAGCACCCGCAGCTTTCGCCTCGCGATGACTGACTATGCCGAGCTGTTATTGCTGGGCCCACTGCTCCGCCGCATCCAACGTCGTGCGCCCGAAGTGCAGATTTTAGTACGGCGGCTGGATCGAATTTTTATTGCACCGGAAGCAGAGCTTCGCACTGGCGCATTCGACGCAGCTATCGGGTTCTTTCCGGAAGCGAATACGCTAGAGCCGGGCACATACTCGCGCGATCTGTTCGTGGAAGAGAATGTTTGCATGGCCCGTAAGGGACATCCGCTGATGCGAAAGAGGCTCACGCTGCGCCAGTTCGCCGCGGCCAGCCACGTGGCCGTCTTTTACCGCGCCGACACTCGGGGGTTGATCGACAATATCCTGGCCGGCCATGGGCTGCGGCGGCGCTTGCAGGCCGCCACTCCGCACTTCCTCACGGTGCCCTACGTCGTGGCCGAATCCGATCTGATCGCCGTAGTCCCCGCTGGACTGGCCGCGCGCTTCCGGAAGAAACTCCCGCTGGAGGTCCGCAAATCCCCGTTGCGGCTTCCGCCTTTCCACATGCGACTGCTGTGGCACCAGCACACTGCCGAGGATCCGGCGGACGCGTGGCTGCGGGCGGAGATTTTGGAGTGCTTCCCGTCTATACTAAATGGATGACGCGGCGCAATCTCGGTATTCTGATCGGCGCTTCCCTTCCCGCCATGGCTCAACAACCTGACAGCTTCATGCATCTTCCGGCCAACCTGCCGGTCCCCCTGGACGACGGTGCATGCGATCATCTGCCGGGCATGAAAGTTCCCAGCATAGCCCTGCGCTCGACCCAAGGACGCATGGTAAATCTGGCGGAGCCTGCCAGCGGGCGGGTGATCGTGTATGCGTATCCGCGCACGGGCGCGCCCGGCACTACGGTGCCCTCAAACTGGGACGAGATACCGGGCGCGCGCGGCTGCACGCCGCAATCCTGCTCGATGCGCGATCACAACCAGGAAGTGAAGGCGCTGGGCGCAATGATATTCGGACTGTCGACACAGACCACCGAGTATCAGAAGGAAGTGGTCGAGCGCCTGCATTTGCCGTTCGAAATCCTAAGCGATGTGGATCTGAAGCTCACTCACGCTCTGAACCTGCCCACGTTCACTTTCGACAATATGGTCCTCATCAAGCGCCTGACCTTGGTCTTGAAGGACGGAAAGATCGAGAAAGTTTTCTATCCGGTATTTCCACCCGACAAACACGGCGAGCAGATAGTGGCGTGGTTGAAGCGAAAGCAAGGCATCGCGGGCTAGTTTTCTTGCCGAAGAGCGCCGAGATGAGTCTCGGCGCTGCGGACACGAGTGTCCGCGCCACGTCGGAAGTGCAGAAGTGTCATTTTGCTAATTCATCCACCATCTTCAGATCGTCGTCCAGGCCGAGCAATTCCCAGCGCTGCAATGATGGCGGCACATTTCCGTTGCTCCAGACGTAATCGTGGAACTCGCGGAGCTTGAACTTGTCGCCTTGTTGCAAACGCCGCATCGCCAGCATCCTCTCGATCTGTAGCTTGCCGATTTCGTATGCGATGGCTAAGCCTGGGGCGGTGGAGAAATCCGCGGCTTCGGATTCGGCTGTCTTCCTATCCATCGGGACGGTACGCGCCAGGTAGTCCGCTGCCTGACTGATCGAGAACTCGCCGAGAGCAAGTTTGACATCGGCCTCCACTCGCAACGCGCGTAGCCGCGCAAAATTGTAGATGATCTCACGCGACCGCGGACTGTCGTCATATAATCCGGCCTGCAACATCATCTCTTCCGCGTAGAAACCGATTCCTTCATTTGCGCCGGAATCGTAGTATTGCCGACGGATCGGATCGGGATTCCGCCAGGCCAGCGACAACTGGAAAAAATGTCCAGGCACGCCTTCGTGCACGCCCGTGGTGCGCGTGTCATTCGCGTATGCTTTGTGAAAGTAGGGGAGATCGCCGGACGGCGGCTGAATCCAGCGCGTTCCATCCTGATTAAGGCGCGAGGGGCCGGTGAAATCGTCCAGTTCGCCGAATCCGTCGAACGCCGCGATATAATCCGGCGCAAGTCGCAGGGTCCAATGCGGCAGATCCGAAGGAACTGTCAGGATCTCGTGCGAAACCAGGTAGCGGCGAACGTATGCCTCATCGTGCTGCATACGCGCGATCTCCTCCTGAGAAGTCGCGGCCATCTTCAATTCAGGAGCGTTCAAATCACGCTGGTGTTCGTAAATCTCCATCGCCAGCACGCGGTCGAAATCCTGGCGCGCCATCGTCAACAACTGCTGAGGCGTATAGGGCAGCAGTGCGACGCGGTGGAGGAAGAATCCGTACGCTTTTTCGCCGAGGGCAAAGTCCGGTTGCATCTTGGACAGGTTCTGCTTCAACCAGTCGCGATACTCAACTAACGCCTGGCTCGCCTTGGTCATCGCCGTACGGAAGCGAGCGCGCTGATCGCCGCTGGCCATTATGGGCGAAACATCATCCGCCACGCGCGGCAGCCGGGTATCGATATCGGAAAGCGAAGCAATGGCCAATTGCGCGAACGGGGTCACGGCTTTCAGATTCGCCTTGGCTTGCTCCAGAATGGATGGAACGTTCTCAGCGCGCATCACAATCTCGCGCCAACGAGTCTCGCTGAACGGAGGCGGAGGCAGGAACTCCTCCTCGAGCGCGCCCACCGTCTGCTCGATGTAAAACGTTGGGTCGCGCCGCCATCGCGGATTTATGTCCAATTCCCAACGGACGCGCGCGATAGCCGACCCCATCAGCCGGTAGTCCACTCT
>PMOK01000296.1:0-248 GCA_003162425.1 Bryobacterales bacterium
TATACGCCGCGGACACTGAACATGGACGCTGCCTACACGTACAATAATGAAGGCAAGATGACGTCGGTGAACTATCCCGAGACCTGGTCGTGGCAGGGCCAAAACGGACCCCTGGTGTCGACCCCCGGCCCGACGTACACGTATTCCTTCGACGCGATGTACCGGCCAACGGGGCTGACGGATCAGAACAGCAACACGGTGGTGAATAATGTCACCTACAACGCAGCCAACCAGTTGTCGACGTTCAA
>PMOK01000296.1:291-20385 GCA_003162425.1 Bryobacterales bacterium
CAGAATAACGGGAAGATCACTTCGCAGACGGACAATCTCAGCGGAGAGACGGTGACGTATCAGTACGATTCGCTGAACCGGCTGCTATCGGCGTCGAGCTCACAATCGTGGAGTGAGACATATGGATTCGATGCGTTCGGGAATTTGTTGTCGAAGACTCCGACCGGCGGAGCGCCGACGCTGTCGCAGTCGGTGTACACCACGAGCAATCAGATCATGGGTCAGACTTACGACAGCAACGGGAATCAGATATCGAGCCCGCTAGGATCGGTGACCTACGATGCGGAGAATCGTTTGGCGAGCGCGCCAGGCGTGCAGTACGCGTACGATTCCAGGAACAAGCGGATCTGGAGAGGCACGCTGTCGAACGGGGTTCTGTCGCAGCAGGTGTACTTCTACGGCGTGGACGGGCAGAAGCTGGGGACATACACGTTTACGCTGGGGCAGTACGGCCAGACAAATTTGCCGGAGATGACGAACAGCACGGTGCTGCTAGCGACATTCTTCGGGAGGAAGCGGATCGGGACTTTCGACCGGTTGGGGTCGGCGAAGTACAACCAGGACGGAGCGGCGCAATCGTTCTACCCGTACGGAGAAGATCGGGGGACGGTGCAGCCGAACGATTCGTTGAAGTTCGCGACGTACACGCGGGATGCGGCGACGGGGTTGGATTATGCGGATCAGCGATATTATGCCAGTAATTTCGGGAGGATGATGTCTCCGGACAGAATCTCCGGAAAACGGGGCGTTCCCGCGTCGCTCAATAAGTACGCCTATGTGCGAGGCGATCCCGTGAACTTCAGCGATCCCGCTGGCCTCGGCCCTATTCCTCTTATGCTGGACGGCAACTTGGGTGACGGAGGTGGTGACGGTGGTGACTGGGAGTACGTCGACGGCGGTGCAGGGGGTTGTGGCGCTGGCTGGGAGACGGACGCGTCCCTCTCGGGGCCGTGCTGCCCCACCAGTGGGCAGGGTTTTCAGGGCGATCCATTCAATCCCACGCCCCAGCCGCCTAACCCTGCCTGCTATGCGCCGCCGCCACCGGCGCCAGTGCCGCAGCCCCAGCCCGTCGAGTGTGACGTCGCACTCATGGAGGGGGGCGCACACACATATTTGCAGCTATCCGTCAATGACCCTAACACCGGCATTTCCCAGTCGGGCATACTGGAGGCGGGTCCCGTCCCTAAGAATCTTAATGGAAACTGGCCGGTACAGGTCGCAACTGGCAATGCGTGGCTGAATTCGCTACCGCCAACCGACGTCACAAGCGGGGGGAGCCCAGGTAAAACAATATACAATTTCAACGGTGACTATAGCAACGCCCAGCTGTGTTTCGCCATCACACTCCTGTTCGGAGCTTTCGATGCGTACCACAACGACAAGGTCACGTATGGATTAAGCGGCCCAAACAGCAACACCTTTACCGCTTGGCTTCTGGATCACTCGAACCTGCAGGTCCCGGGTTATATGGACCTCGTTTTGGCATTGTTAGCTCCGGGCTGGTTCGCTCAAATGCCAGCCAATCCGTGAGAGCGAGAGGAGAATGGAAATCGATTTGACGAGCGCAAGGCGTTTAGCGAAGAACCTATTGCTCGCCGCTGCTCTATCTGCTCTTGTGATCTTGGGCCTCTACGAGTATTTAAGCTACTCAACGTCTCTCGCGGTCGTGCAGGGCGGAACAATGCCGGGCCAGGCAGCTTCGGACCTTGAGTCATATAGCGCCCTGTCGAATCCGACGGCTGAGGGGCCGAGCTTCTCAGCCTTAGCGGCAGCGGGAAGAGTACTGACCATCGCTCCCAAGACTCGATGTAGGGTGGTTCGGCGGCTTTGGTCGATTTCGTGCCAAGGGGCCAATCATCTCCTCGAGGTTAGGATCGTCGACGGATCGCGCGCCGGCCAAACGGTCGTGATGTGCTCCGACAGCTTGCGAATGCTCTATCCCTGGCCGTGACTTAGTGCTGCTCTAATTTCGATATTCTGAGCTGGTCCACCTTCGATACTCCCACCTGGCCCACCCCAAGCCGCTGACCCGCCGTTCCCGCAGGGTCCGCCTCAGCGCCGCGCCATGCGAACGGCCGCGCCCTCCAGGAACGTATCGATGGTGCGCAGCAGCGTTGTCTGCTGGGTGGGCGGCAGAGCCTCGATCTGCTCCAGCCGGCGCAGGACCTTGCGGCTGGGCTTGCGGCCCGCCCGTTTCTTGCGCTGCGCGAACAGCAGCTCGTCGGTGGAAACGCCGAGCGCCAGCGCGAAGCGCACGGCCATCTCGGCCGAGAGCTTGAGCACGTTGGTCTCGATCGCCGACACGATGGTCTGAATGATTCCGATCTTGTCGGCCAGCTCCACCTGAGTGTAGCCGCGCTCCTTGCGCAGCCGGGCCACCCGTTCGCCCAGGGTCTCGCCGCCGGGTTCGAGCGGGGGCAGTTTCACGCATTACTCGTATGCCGCCAACACGGTCACGGTGACGGACCCGGCCGGCAAAACCAAAACCTTCACGATCGACGCGCTGGGCAATCTGATGCAAGTCCAGGAGCCCGATCCGGCGCTGAGCACGGTTTCGACCAATTACACTTATGACATCTTGAATCACTTGATTCAGGTGAGCATGCCGCGCGGGTTGAACACGCAGCAGACGCGGACGTTCAATTACACCACCAACAATGTTGTGGGAATCAATCTGCTGAGCGCGACCAATCCTGAGAATGGGACGGTCACGTACACTTACAACTCCGACAACACGCTGAACACCAAAACCGACGCGAAGAATCAGGTATTCACTTACAGCTACGACAGTTACAAGCGGCTGACGCAGGTTTCGGTGGGGTCGACGCCGCTGCGGACGTTCATGTACGACACCAACACGCTGGACAGCAACTTCTCGGGCTCGCACACGGCGGGGCGGTTGGTAGCGGTGCTGAATTTGGCATTCACTCCACAGGGCTTCTCAGGGAGCAACATCTCGATTCCCAGCACGATGCGGTTGGTCGAGATGTACGGCTACACGCAGGCGGGTCTGACTTCGGGCAAGCGGTTGCAGGTGCAGGAGACTCTGTAACACCACCGTCAACGGCGTCGGGCAATATACGCCGCGGACACTGAACATGGACGCTGCCTACACGTACAATAATGAAGGCAAGATGACGTCGGTGAACTATCCCGAGACCTGGTCGTGGCAGGGCCAAAACGGACCCCTGGTGTCGACCCCCGGCCCGACGTACACGTATTCCTTCGACGCGATGTACCGGCCAACGGGCCTGACGGATCAGAACAGCAACACGGTGGTGAACAACGTCACCTACAACGCAGCCAACCAGTTGTCGACGTTCAACACCGAGACGCGGACCTATAACAATCTGAATCAGATGACGCAGTTGACGATCACAGGATCGCAACCGCTCAACATCAGCTACAATTTCACGGCCGGGCAGAATAACGAGAAGATCACTTCGCAGACGGACAATATCAGCGCAGAGACGGTGACGTATCAGTACGACTCGCTGAACCGGCTGCTGTCGGCGTCGAGCTCACAATCGTGGAGTGAAACATATGGATTCGATGCGTTCGGGAATCTGTTGTCGAAGACGCCGACGGGCGGGGCGCCCGTGCTGTCACAGTCGGTGTATCCCGCGAGCAATCAGATCATGGAGCAGACCTACGACAGCAACGGGAATCAGATATCGAGCCCGCTAGGAAGCTTGACCTACGACGCGGAGAACCGGGTGGCCACCGGGCCGGGCGGCGTGCAGTACGCCTACGATTCCAGGAACAAGCGGATCTGGAGGGGCACGCTAGCGGGCGGGGTTCTCGCGCAGCAGGTGTACATCTACGGAGCGGACGGACAGAAGCTGGGGACGTACACGTTCACGCTGGGCCAGTACGGCCAGACAAATGTGCCGGAGATGACGAACAGCACGGTGCTGCTGGCGACGTTCTTCGGGAGCAAGCGGATCGGGACATATGACCGGTTGGGGTCGGCGAAGTACAACCAGAACAATGCGGCGCAGTCGTTCTACCCATACGGAGAAGATCGGGGGACGATGCAGCCGAACGATTCGTTGAAGTTCGCGACGTACACGCGGGATGCGGCGACGGGTTTGGATTATGCCGATCAGCGATATTATGCCAGTAATTTCGGGAGGTTCATGTCCCCCGACAGAATGTCCGGAAAACGGGGCGTTCCCGCCTCGCTCAATAAGTACGCCTATGTGCGAGGCGATCCCGTGAACTTCAGCGATCCCGCTGGCCTCGGCCCTATTCCTCTTATGCTGGACGGCAACTTGGGTGACGGCGGTGGTGACGGTGGTGACTGGGAGTACGTCGACGGCGGTGCAGGGGGTTGTGGCGCTGGCTGGGAGACAGACGCGTCCCTCTCGGGGCCCTGCTGTCCTACCAGCGCGGAGGGTTATCAGGGCAATCCATTCGACAATCCGTTCGATCCCACGCCTCAGGCGCCCAACCCTGCCTGCTATGCGCCGCCGCCACCGGCGCCGACGAAGCCGCCCCCGCCCCCGCCACCCACCTGCACGCTGGAGGTGGAGTCCCGGCCACTCAACTACCCAGGGTTGAAGAACGGTCCCGACCTCCATGGTTACTTGGTCTTTACCTCAAGCGCGGTGCCTGGTGTTGACACGATCATCGAGGGGCTACACATTGGAAGCATGCTCAAGGCAGGCATCGGTTTGCCGGGGGCACCTCCCGGTCAAGCTGGAAACGCTGACAGTCCGGGTTCCGACACCGACGACGGCTCAATAACCAACACAGCCGTCTGCGGCGCTCTGGGAGTACTTACGTTGGATGTTAGCCAGGTCAACGGCGCCAACATAAAGTATGGCGGTGCGTTCGGACCCAACAGCAGTTCGGTATTGCACTATTTTCTCCAGCAGCTAAGCTTTTTGATGCTGTACGGGAATTGGTACACCATTCCCCAATCGATGCAATTTTTCGGATATAACACGCCATTGCCTGGCCTGAACTAGTAGCCCGAGGACGCGCTCTGGATGACTCGCAGACACCTGTTCGATTTGCTGGCCGCCGGCGCTGCAGGGACGTTGGGATGCTCGGCGAGGGGACCCGAGATGAAGGCGAAAGCCACGTCCATGGCTGAACGGCTGGACTTGGCGATTATATTCGTCCTGTGGACAAACGGACTCGTCCCTGAAGCCGTCGATATCTCCGGAAAGAGTACCGGTAAATTGCTTGTACCTGAAAAACCCTGGCTGGCCTCCGTGTCCCCAGACGGAGGATGGATCGCGTGGACACTTCAAGCATCATTTCCTCCGCCAATTGGGTCTGCAGACGCGAAGGTTTTCTTCACGGATGCCCGGTCTCCTATCAAAACGGTGCAGCTTGAGCGTGGCTACCCCCTACAGCTCGCATTGTCCTCAGATGCGGGGTATCTAGCGCTCACTGAGATGAACGCTGCTTCCCCTGAGGCACGGCTCATTGTGCTGAATCCCAGAACTGGAGATCTCTATCGTGATCTAAGTGGTCTGGTTACGAGCTTGCGGACTACCAATGTTCGCTTGCGGATTTCGTCCAATGGACAACGCCTGGCCGTCGGAGCGAGCGAACGTTTCGTGATCGTAGATGTCCAGGCCGGCAGAGTGCTTTTGGAAAGCGAGGGGCATCTTCAGTCCTTATCCCCGGATGGCGATTTCGTCGCGTTCATCAACAAGACGGGCACGCTGGTGGTTACCTCGCTCATCGCGCGGACCAGCAGGGAGCTGGTGTTGCATTGGCGGACAGTAGTGGGCCTCGGCCCTTGGAGCCCTGATGGGAGATTCCTCTTGGGCGGCATAGTCGGCGGGCTCTCGGTGTTTACCAGATTGGCCGTAATCGACTCCGCGACGGGCGAGTTCACCGAGATCGTTCGACTAGTAGAGGGTGACCGGGGAGAGCAATCGGCTTGGGTGAACCGGCGGCTGCTGACCTGAAGCCTCACGATGCATCCGATTTTCCGGCGGCCATTCCCATTTTGTTGGGCTCCTCGAAGAGATCCCATACTCCGTTTGGGAAAGGTGATGGGGTTCTTGATGCTTCCTAGCAAGATAGGCAAGCTAGACAACCATCGAAGGGTGGCCACCTAAGCCACCCCTCACCCGGTCCCAGACCAGCGCTTAGCCTCATGGCGGAGGATCATGCTGTCGAGCAGCGAGCGGATGACTTTTTTCTCTTCCGGATCGAGCCGGGAGACGGCTTCGAACTGCAGCTTCAACTCGTCATCGGGGCCGCGCTCGTCTTTGGCGAAGAGCAACAGATCTGCACTGACGCCCAGAGCCACGGCCATCCTGCGGATCACTTCGAGGGTCGGCTGAGAATTACCGCTCTCGTAACGCCGGAGCTGCACCACGTGCACGCCGATCCGGTCGGCCAGAGCCTGCTGGGTTAGGGTCCGCTGCTTGCGCAACGCGGCCAAATGTTGCGGGAAATCGAGCTTCGGGGGTTTCGCCTTCACTCCGCAGACAAAACCGACTTGCTGACTGAGCTCGGGGCCGAAGAGCCCTCCCCGAAGCAGAAGACGAGCTATGATCGAATCAATGGCGCAAATCCATAGGAGCGAAACGGATCGCCAGGAGTTGCACTCTCTGGTGGACCACATCCCGGCTGGCGATCTGCCGGCAGCGCGCAAGATCCTTAGGGCGTTAGCAGATCCGGTGTGGCAGTCGATCCTCACCGCCCCGCTCGATGACGAGCCGGAAACCGAGGAAGAACGGGCCGAGGTAGAAGCAGCCCGTGGAGAGACCGGAGCGGGCACAACGCACGAAGAAGTTTTGCGCGAGTTTGGTGCGTGAGCACATTTGTCTGGACCGAGCGCGCCAAGGAGCAACTCCGCGCGATTGATCGCGAGCAGGCGCTTGAGATCTTGCATGCGCTCACCGATTAAGCCGCGAGCGGCAAAGGCCAAATCAAGAAACTGAAAGGCAGCGGCGACCTGCGTTTGCGAGTCGGCGATTACCGGGTACGGTTCGAGGTAGTCGAAGAAGACACATATCGGATACTGCGGGTCCGCCATCGCAAAGAAGCTTACCGGAGTTAAGCAAGGTGCGCACTCGTCCGCTCTAATCGCGCTGCTCCTTCGCCGGCCGCCTGTGATTTCGCTATTCTGAATCGGCCCATTTCGCGTGTTTGAGTTGGCCTACCTAAGCAGGTCGCCGGGCGCAGCCTGCGGCATAAACGCCCGGCCTATCGCCTTACCCGCCTCATCCAATCTCCCCACGCCACGCCCAGCCGCGTCATCAGAATTGAAACTACCGACGCCCAGGCTAGCTGGCTCCAGAATCTGATGCCGCTGACGGATGGCTCAAAGCGGTTCTGAAAAAGATCCGTGTCCGGCGAGGTCAGGTAGTCGAAATAGATCGATCCGAAAATCCAATTCCGTGCGCCGGGGGACATCAGGAAATCGGCGAAGGGCCATTCCACCGCGATGAAGACGGCCAGAAACGCGGTTCCTGCAATCACCGACTGCACCCAGCGAGTTTGGTTCGCGAGCTTTTGCCATAGCAAATCCAGAACCAGCGCGGGAGCGATCAGCAGCAGCGGGAAGTCGGGTGGAATGAACTGCGTTACCGGATGGTAGACCGGTCCGAGCTTGGGCTGCGCCGGGAAGAGCGGCAGTATCCAAAGCATTCCCAGCAGGAACACGGTGTAGATTCCCGTAATGATGGTGGCTGCCCAACGATTGCCGGAAGCTCGCGAAACGCCCGCCAGCACTACCGGGATGGTCAGCGCGATGATCACATAAAACTTTGCGCCGTGCATTACCGTGCGATACGTGTACTCCATGGTGAGAATGGTGAGCAGGATGATGATCATCGCGCCGGTGTAGAGGAACAGCCAATCGAGCCTGCGCTTGAGCCGGCCGACTGCGCGATTCATGTAGCCGAGAATCAGGAGCAGCGTTCCGGTTTCGATGGCCAGAATACCCAAGATCAGCACCACATGCGGTGGACTGACGATTTTGACATCCAGACCGTAGGCGTTGTGCCACCAATCGTCGAATGGCGCGGAGGTGAGCATCGCAAGGCCGCCCCAGGCGCTGAGAAAGGCACCGAGCGGTCCGCGGAAGCCCCACATTTTTACCGATGCGTCCTTCAGATCGTTATGGCCGAATGTGGTTGCCAGGATCAGGTATGCGCACGAGAGGCCGGCCAGCACGCCGCACATGTAGATGGCGATGTGCGCGGGAGTCCAGAAATTGTCGCGGCCGATGGAGCGATGCCACGAGATGTCCCAATGCGCGCCGACCATCGCGGAGGTGACGGCCAGAACGGAGCACCAGATGTACCAGGGGACGGTGGTTGAGCGCGATCGGGTCCGGGCTGGCGCGGCGAGAGTGGAACTCATCTCAGTTCTTATGGTAGCTAAGGTCCAAAACGCAAGCCGGAGGCTTGCGCTACGCAGAGCGTGCGTTACGCTAATAGCATGCTGGTGGCGTTTCTACTGATGGCCGCGGCGCCGGATTGGGTTCCCGCGCGCTGGCAATCGAGCGATCCGAAGAGCCTGGAGTTGATCGCGCAAACTCCGATCAACTGCTTGCTGGTGGAGCGAGGGAACTGGGCTGCGGCGTTCAATAAGCGCGCGGCCGATCGCGGCATCGCGACTCTGGGTGTGTTGCGGCCTGGATCGGACGCGGTGGATCAGGCGCGGCAGGCGGTGAGCATCGGAATGACCGGCGTGGTGCTGGAGGGCGATTTCGATCCGAAGGTGCGAATTGCGTTGGGTGATTCCAAGATCGTCACGGTGGAACTGCCTTCGCGTTCCAGGATGCGGCTCGGCGATCAGTCGGCGCCGGTGATCGGAACTTACCAGGGAGTGTGGCCGGGTGTGGAGATTGAGGCCGGCGGCGCTGCTAAATCCGCACCGAGCGGAGCGCCCTGGATCGACACCAACACCGGGTTTCTGCGCTTTGTGCGCGCTTACTCGACCAAGCCGGTTTGGATCGCGAACAGGCCGCCCGAGAAGATGGTGATCCCGGTGCAGCGATACATGCAGGCGATCGCCGATGCCGAGATCACGGGAGCGCACTGGGTGCTGGCTTTGGATAATGATTTCAACCGGCGGTTACTCGAAGGTGATGCAAAAGCGCTGGCCGATTGGAAGCGCGTCGGCGCGGAGTTGAAATTTTATCAGTCGCACAAAGATTGGCGAGCGTTGCGTCCGCATTCCAATCTTGCGCTGGTGGAGGACGTAGGAAGCGGCGCGCTGTTATCGGGCGGCGTGCTGGATATGATCGCCGTGAAGCACACGCCGGTGAGGCCCGTGCCGAATCCGATGCTGAGCGATCAAGCGATGAAGGACGCGAAACTGGCCGTGGATGTGGATCCTTCGTCGTTAGATCCGGGGCAGAAAGAAGTGCTCAAGAATTTTACGCGCGCGGGCGGCACGCTGCTGAGCGGTCCGCCGGGTTGGAAATTCCCGATGCCGAAGGATGGAGATATCACGCTCGGCAAGGACGATTTCGCGAAGCTCGACGAGATCTGGAAAGAAGTGAACGGCATGACCGACCATAAAAACATGGGCGCGCGGCTGTTCAATGTTTCCAGCATGCTTTCGAATCTGCTGGAATCGGCGGACGGCAAGCAGTTGATCCTGCACCTGGTGAATTACACCGATTTTCCAATTGAATCCATCACCGCCCATGTTCTCGGAACATTCAAACACGCGCGTCTGCTAGCCCCAGACGGCACATCCAAAGAATTGCCGGTTTACGCAGTGGAAGAAGGCACAGGCGTAGACATCGACAAAGTAGACGTCGTCGCGACGGTAGTTCTCGACTAACCAGAACGAGAAACGAGAAACGAGAAACGGGGTTTCTCAGTACTTCGGGACGGTCGGGTCTACTTTATCGCTCCACGCCAGAATCCCGCCTTTCATATTTCGCACTTTGCGGAAGCCGGCCTGCTTCAGAAAATCCACGGCTTTCGCGCTGCGCATGCCGCTTTTGCAGTGGGCGACGATTTCGTCGGCTGAATCCAGCTCGTTCACGCGCTTTGGCAAATCGCCGAGCGGGATGAGCTTGGCGTACGGGATGCGGCAGATCTGATATTCGTGCGGCTCCCGCACATCAATGAGAACGAACGGATCGCCGCGATCGATTTTCGCCTTCACTTCCACCGGATCGATATCGCCTTCCACAGCTACCGGCTCATGCGGCTGATTGGGAATGCCGCAGAACTCTTGGTAATCGATCAGCTCGCGAATGGTGGGATGATCGCCGCATACCGGGCATTCCGGATTCCGGCGCAGCTTCAATTCGCGGAAACGCATGGCCAGCGCATCATAGAGGAGCAGCCGTCCAACTAGCGGCTCGCCAATTCCCAGGATTAGCTTGACGGTTTCGGTGGCCTGGATCAATCCGATAGTGCCGGGGAGAATTCCGAGGACGCCACCCTCGGCGCAGCTTGGAACCAGACCAGGGGGCGGCGGCTCAGGGTACAAGCAGCGATAGCATGGACCGCCTTCATAGGCGAAAACCGTGGCTTGGCCTTCGAAGCGAAAGATAGATCCATACACGTTCGGCTTGCCGAGCAGCACGCAAGCATCGTTCACCAGGTAGCGCGTCGGAAAATTGTCCGTGCCGTCAACAACGATGTCGTAATCCTTCAAGATCTGGAGCGCGTTCTCGCTTGAGAGTGCGACCTCGTGCCGATCGATCTCGACGTAGGGGTTGATGTCGAGCATGGTATCGGCGGCAGAGTCCAGTTTCTTGCGGCCGACGTCCTTAGTGCCGTGGATCACCTGGCGCTGCAGGTTGGTGAAATCCACGACGTCGAAATCCACCAGGCCGATTCTTCCGACGCCCGCTGCTGCCAGATACATGCCCAGCGGAGCGCCCAGCCCTCCAGTCCCGATCAAGGCCACTTTAGCGCTCTTCAGCTTCAACTGGCCGTCCATGCCCACTTCCGGCATGATGAGATGGCGGCTGTAACGAAGGATCTCTTCCTTTGAGAGCGTTACGGGTGGCGCGGCAATTCCGGCCGATCCGCCGGCGATGCTCGGAACAATGGAAACGGTATCGCTGTCCTTGAGCGCTGTCTTTTCTTTATCCAGATAGCGGATATCGTCGTCGTTGACGTAGACGTTCACGAAGCTGCGCAGCTTGCCTTCGTCGGTGTAGAGATGGCGGCGCAACTCGCTATATTGGCTGGTTAACGAATGCAGCACATCGCCGACCGTGGCGCCAGGGAGTTCCACGGAATCCTGCTTGCCCGCGTATTGGCGGAGGGGAGTGGGAATCAGAATCTTAGCCATAAATCAATTCTTCCTTGGGAGCTTCCTTCTGGTCAAAGTCAGGCCGGTAGCTCGCGGCATGATCGAAGCGCCCGTTCTTTATCGATAGTACGACGTAGGAGAACCAGGAGCAGGAGTTCTCGAGGTCGCGTTTGGAGAAATAGGCATCGCAATTGGGGTGCGAGTGAAAGATGCCCAAAACTTCGAGGCCTTCTTTTCGAGATTCCACGTCCACGCGGTGCAGGTCGAGCGGGTCCATCACAAAAAAGTCCTCTTGCGGTCCGGTGTAGACATTCGCGAGCGGAACCGCCTGGCGCACCACGCCGTCTGAGCCCAGCATCACGCCGCAGCATTCCTTAGGAAAGGTTTTTTCGGCATGCGAAACCATGGTATCCCATGCCGGCTGCTCAACTCGGATCATTCCAGAACGGCTCGCTCAGATACTTGTAGGCCCCGTCGCACAGGATAGTGACGATGACGCCGCGCTCGCCCGCCTCCACCAGTTTTTGGCCCAGTGCGCGAGCGGCCACCAGATTCGCACCCGAAGAAATCCCCACCAGCAGCGCTTCTTCGCGGGCAATGCGGCGGCACATGTCGTAAGCGTCTTCGGTTTCGATCCACACGTTGTCGTCGGCAACAGTTGGGTCGTAAATGCCGGGGACAATCGCGGTCGGCATGTGCTTCAATCCTTCCAGTCCGTGGAAACCGGAGGAGGGCTGCGCCGAGATGCATTTCACATACGGCAATTCTTCGTGAAACCGGCGCGAGCAGCCCATGAAGGTTCCGCTGGTCCCCATCGAAGACACGAAGTGGGTGATGCGGCCATCGGTCTGCGCCAGAATCTCGAGCGCGGTTCCATTGTAGTGCGCTTTCCAGTTGGCGGGGTTGTTGTATTGATCGGGATAGAAATAGCGATCGGGATCAGCTTGATAGATATCGCGGACAGCGCGAATAGCGCCATCCGATCCTTCACCCGGATCGGTGAGGACCATTTCCGCACCATAAGCCTTCAATACGTGCTTGCGTTCCATGGACGCATTTTTCGGCAGGCACAGCTTCACCTTGTATCCTTTATATGCGCCGATCATGGCGTAGGCGATGCCGGTGTTGCCGCTAGTGGAATCCAGGATGATTTTGTCGGGCGTCAGCTTGCCGGTCCGCTCGCCATCCAGGATCATGTTGAGTGCGGCGCGGTCCTTTACGGAGCCACCGGGGTTAAAAAACTCGGCTTTTCCGTAGATTTCGATGCCCGGCAGATCGCGCGTGATTCGGTCCATGCGGATCAGCGGCGTGTTGCCTATCATGCTCAGAAGATTGGTCGCAGTGAGGCGGGAAACCGGGGGCGCGCTGGTGGTGGCGACGGACATATCAGCCTATTGTATGGTATCACCTATTTGTCGGTAGACAATGGGGAGTTGGCTCAACTACTGCTTAGATGCGGGGAGGTTGGGATTCGACTCAGATGGGGGGCGGGTGGCAGGAGGCAGGCGGCAGGAAAAAAGACCTGGATTCTGCTTGCGAGAGAAAATCGATCCCTGTTCGCCACTAGTTGGGAAGATCCATTTCAGGATCACTCCAAAATGGCAAAACAACTTCACGCACTTTTCCCATTTGCGTTGGTCATGTCGGGCGCGCTGGCCTTTGCGCAGTCCAACGCACCTGCATTGCCCAATACTGGTCAAGATCTTACGCCGTTGGGCACGTTCGTGCCGTTGAACCCTAGTATCGAAGACCATCCCGAATGGACGGCTACGCACGCGGTTAGCTCTGTAGTGAATCCCACTGGCAACACGATGCTGGTTCTGACAAGCGGCTTCAACCGCATCTACAACAACCCGCTCACCAAGCTTCCGCTGCTGGCGGCATGGTCACTAGCGGATTCGCCCGAGCATGTATTCGTCTACGATCTTACAACCACCACGCCTTCGCTGAAGCAGGTGATCCCGATCACGAATACCATTCACTCGGGAACCCACGTTGTGGTATTGCCGGGAAGTACTTACAACGGGATTGTTTTCGATCCAACTGGCTTGTCGTTTTATGTGGCCGGTGGGCCCGATGACGTGGTCCACATCTTTAACCTGAGCGCCAGTACCGGAATGTGGGCGGAGGCGCCAAACTCGCCGCTCTCGCTCGGCCACGGGCCACTAGGCGGACTGGGCCTGACCGCGACTAGCGGTGGATTAGAACCGATCAACGAACAAGTGGCCGTGACGCCTTGCGCCGCGGGCGTGGCTATATCGAGCGATAGCAGGACGCTGGTGGTGGCGAATTTCGCGAACGACTCGATCACCATTTTCAACAGAGCCTATGCCGGGTCCACCAACTGGTCAGCCGGCACAGAGCTCGACCTTCGCCCCGGCAAGATCAATCCCGCGCAGGCCGGCGTGCCGGGCGGCGAATATCCGTATTGGGTGGTTATCAAAGGTACCGGAACAAGCGCGACCGCGTATGTTTCGAGCATTCGCGATCGTGAGATTGATGTAGTGAGTTTGGGCCGTGTGCCGGCGGTGACAGCGCGCATTCCAGTGAAAGGCCAGCCCAACAAGATGACGTTGAACCGGGCGCAGTCACTGCTATACGTGGCCGACGACCAAGCCGATACTGTGGACGTGATCGATACCACAAAGAACGCGGTATTGGAGAGTATCCCGGTAATCGCGCCCATGCTGCCTTCCGCGCTGGCGTCGAGTCATTATAAAGGTGCGAACCCCAACAGCGTGATCCTTTCGCCGGATGAGACGCAACTCTACGTGACAAATGGCAATCTGAATTGCGTCGCGGTGATCGCGCTGGGTGGAACCAACAGCAACGACCAGGTAGTTGGTCTCATTCCCACCGGTTGGTATCCGAACTCGGTGAGCTTGAACTGGTACCCGAACCCCGCCCAGCCCTACGCCAGCACTGACTCAGTGAACATGTACGTCATCAATGGGAAAGGGCCGACGGGCGCGAATCCCCTGGCGTGCTATGGCGGCTACGGGCCGGGACCGCCCGAAAAAAATTGCATGACAGGGAATCAGTATAATCCGCAGTTGACTAAAGCGGGCTTGCAGAGCTTCCCGCTTCCTGGGACAACGCAGCTTGCGACACTGACCGCGCAAGTGAACGCGAACGATCGTTTCACCAGTACCGAGAGCGACAGCGACAAAGCAGTGATGGCTGCGGTACGTCAGGGTGTTAAGCACGTGATCTTCATCCTCAAGGAAAACCGGACTTACGATCAGATTCTGGGCGATCTCGCGAACGGGAGCGATGGCGATTCCTCATTGACCGAGTTCGGACAGGCGATCACACCGAACGAGCACAATCTCGCGACGAACTTCGTCACGTTAGACCACTTTCTTGACACCGCCGAAGTTAGCGTGGACGGCTGGCTGTGGTCAACCACGGCGCAATGCCCCGACATAATTGAGCGCGAATGGCCGATCGCTTACGCGTTTCGCGGTCTCAGCATTGAAGCCGAGGGTACGAACCGGAACGTAAACGTGTCTATTCCGACCGTCGCCGGACGACAGAGAGCCAATCCCTTGACTCCGGCCGATCCGGATCTGTTACCGGGCCAGACGGACGTCGGCTCGCCAGACGGTCCGAACAATGAAATAAACGCCGGCCATTTATGGGACAACGCGCTTCGGGCGGGTCTCACGGTTCGCAGCTACGGCTTCTTCTTGGACGGGACCCGCTATAGCACGCCCACCAACGCAATTCCGTTACTGCGCAATCCGTTCGCGTCCGGGACCGTTGTAGCGTACTCATCGAGCGTCGCCCTTGCGCCGTTCACCGATCCATACTTCCGCGGTTTCGATAACGCGCTTCCGGATTTCTACCGTTACGCGGAATGGGAGCGAGAGTTCAATAATAACTATTCCCGCGGCGGGCTGCCTGCGTTGAGCTTGGTGCGCTTCATGCACGATCACACCGGGAATTGGGTTGCAGGGAAAGGCGGTTATCCACCTGCCGCGATCGACGGCGTGAATACTCCGGAACTGATGGTGGCCGATAACGACTACGCGGTGGGACTGCTGGTTCACAAGATCGCAAACAGCATCTATGCCAACAACACCCTGATCTTCATCGTGGAAGACGATGCGCAGGATGGCGGCGACCATGTGGATTCGCATCGCACCGTAGCGCTTGTAGTGGGAGCCTATGTGAAGCAAGGCGTGGTAATCTCGACGCCCTACAACACCATCAACTTCGTGCGAACCATGGAAGAAGTTCTGGGCCTTCCGCCCATGAACCTGAACGACGCGCTGGCGGCGCCCATGGCCGACATCTTCAACACGACGCCGAGCCCGTGGAGTTTTGCGGCCGCTCCCTCGGCGTTCCTCTACAATACGCAACTGCTGCTGCCTCCTAAGCCCACGGGCATGAAGGTGCCCAAGCCGACACACAACGCGAAATATTGGGCGCGGGTCACCAAAGGCATGGATTTTACGGACGCGGATCTGGTGGATCCCGCGGAGTTCAACCGCATTCTCTGGAAGGGGATGATGGGCAGCAAGCCTTACCCAGCTTCGCCGGGCGGCGGCTTGAATCCAGAATCCAGGAGTCAGAAGCCAGAATAATGGCGCCGGTGCTCTGCACCGGATTCCTTCTTCTGTATCCTGGATTCTGACTTCAGGATTCTCGGTTTCATTCTCGGAGAGGAATAGACCCTGTTCGCCACTAGTTGGGAAGATCCATTTACGGATCACCCCAAAATGTCAAAACAACTTCGCGCACTTTTCCCGTTTGCATTAGTCCTGTCGGGTGGGCTGGTCTTTGCGCAGTCCACCACTCCGGCCCTGCCAAATATGGGCCAGGATCTTACTCCGCTGGGCACGTTCGTGCCGTTGAACCCCGGTCTCACCGATCATCCTGAATGGACGTCCACGCACGCGGTGTCGAGCGTAGTCAGTCCGCTTGGCGACACTTTGCTGGTTCTGACTAGCGGGTTCAACCGCCTTTACAACAACCCCTTGACGAAGCTTCCGCTGCTCGCGTCATCGTATCCGCCGGACTCGGCTGAGCACGTGTTCGTTTACGACCTGACCACCACCACGCCGTCCCTAAAGCAAGTAATCCCGATCACGAATCTGTTCCACTCGGGCTCCAATGTTGTAGTGTTACCGGGAAGTACTTACAGCGGGATTGTCTTCGATCCAACCGGCTTGGCTTTTTACGTGCCTGGCGGCCCCGATGACGTGGTCCACATCTTTGCTTTGAGCGCCAGCACTGGAACTTGGGTGGAGGCTCCCAATTCGGCGCTGAACCTCGGCCACGGCCCATTGGGGGGACTTGGTCTTAACGCGACTAGCGGTGGATTAGAACCGATCAACGAACAAGTAGCCGTGACGCCTTGCGCCGCCGGCGTGGCAATTTCGTCTGACGGCAGGACGCTGGTGGTGGCGAATTTCGCCAACGACTCGATCACTATCTTCAATAGAGGCTACGGCGCAGGATTCGCCAGTTGGTCGGCGGGGATGGAGCTCGACCTTCGCCCCGGCAAGAGCAACGCGGCGCAGGTGGGAGTGCCGGGCGGTGAATATCCGTATTGGGTGGTTATCAAGGGTACCGGAGCGAGCGCGACCGGGTACGTATCCAGCATTCGCGACCGCGAGATCGTGGTGGTGAGTTTGGGCCGTGTGCCGGCGGTGACAGCGCGCATCCCGGTGAAAGGCCAGCCCAACAAGATGACGTTGAACCGGGCGCAGACGTTCCTGTTTGTCGCCGAAGACCAATCGGATACCGTTGACGTAATCGACACCACGAAGAACGCGATCGTTGAGAGCATCCCGGTAATCGCGGCCATGCTGCCTTCCGCGCTGGCGTCGAATCATTATAAAGGCGCGAACCCCAACAGCGTGATCCTTTCGCCGGATGAGACGCAACTCTACGCAACGAATGGCAATCTGAATTGCGTCGCGGTGATCGCGCTGGGTGGAACCAATACCAACGACCATGTGGTCGGTCTTATTCCCACCGGTTGGTATCCGAACTCGGTGAGCTTCAACTGGTACCCGAACCCTACCCAGCCCTACGCCAGCACTGACTCAGTGAACATGTACGTCATCAATGGGAAAGGGCCGACGGGCGCGAATCCACTCTGGTGCTACGGCGGTTACGGGCCGGGGCCGCCGGCGAAAAACTGCATGACAGCGAATGAGTATAATCCGCAGTTGACCAAAGCCGGCTTGCAGAGCTTCCCGCTCCCCGGGACGGCGCAACTCGCGACTTTGACAACTCAGGTGACCACCAATGATCGGCTCACCTTCACCGAGAGCACGAGCGACGCCGCGGTGATGGCGGCCGTGCGGCAGGGCGTCCAGCACGTGATCTTCATTCTCAAGGAAAACCGGACTTTCGACCAGATTCTAGGCGACCTGAAAAACGGCAGCGATGGCCAAGAGTCGTTGACTGAATTTGGCGAGACGATCACGCCCAACGAACATAACCTGGCGCGAGACTTCGTTACGTTAGACCGCTACCTGTGCACCGCCGAAATCAGCGTGGACGGGTGGCTGTGGTCGACTTCAGCGCAAGCTCCCGACATGATTCAAAAGGAATGGCCGGTGGTTTACGGGTACCGCGGGCTCAGCGTAGAGTCCGAGGGTGTGAATCGCAACGTGAACGTTGGCATTGCGACTGTCGCCGGACGCCAAAGAGCCAATCCCTTGACCCCGGCCGATCCGGATCTGTTACCGGGCCAGACCGATGTGGCTGCGCCAGATGGGCCGAACAATCAGATAAATGCCGGCTATTTGTGGGACAACGCGCTGCGGGCCGGCCTCACGGTTCGCAACTATGGATTCTTCCTGGATACCACCCGCTACAGCACTGCCACCAACAACATTCCCCCAGTGCGCAACGCGTATGCAACCGGGACCATCGTAGGTTATCCCACCAATGTCGCTCTGACCCCATACACCGATCCGTACTTCCGCGGTTTCGACAACGCGCTTCCGGATTTCTATCGGTACGCGGAATGGGAGCGAGAGTTCAATTCCAATTATTCCAGCGGCGGCCTGCCGGCGCTGAGCCTGGTTCGCTTCATGCACGATCACACCGGGAACTGGGTTGCAGGAGCGGGAGGCTCTCCGCCGGCCGCGATTGACAACGTAAATACCCCGGAGCTGATGGTAGCCGATAACGACTACGCGGTCGGCATGCTGGTTCAGAAAATCGCCAACAGCATTTACGCCAACAACACTCTGGTTTTCGTGGTGGAAGACGACGCGCAGGATGGCGGCGACCACTATGATTCGCACCGCGCCACCGCTTACGTTGCGGGCGCATTCGTGAAGCAAGGCGTGGTGATTTCGACGCCTTACAACACCATCAACTTCGTGCGCACCATGGAAGAAGTTCTGGGCCTTCCGCCCATGAACCTGAACGACGCGCTGGCCGCGCCCATGGCCGACATCTTCAACATGAAGCCGAGCCCCTGGAGTTTTACGGCCGCTCCCTCGGCGTATCTCTACAACACACAATTGCTGCTGCCTCCCAAGCCCACTGGCATGAAGGTGCCCAAGCCAACTCACAACGCGAAATACTGGGCGCGGGTCACCAAAGGCATGGACTTCACCGACGCGGATCTGGTGGATCCCGCGCTCTTCAACCGTATTCTCTGGAAAGGGCTGATGGGCAACAAGCCTTACCCCGCAAACCTGTCAGGACCGGACGAGCGCGAGGATCGGAAATAGCTTCCCGGTCACCGGCAAGCTGTACGCTAGACCTAATGCGTTTATTTGCCAACTTCCTCTTCGCGGCGTTGGCCGTGCAACTATTGTTGACCGCACAGAATGTGGTCTTAACCGGCGCTCTTAGTGGGCGAGCCACGGACGAAAGTGGCGCGATACTCCCAGGAGCGTCGGTCGTCGTGCGGAACCTCGCGACTGGTGTGAAGCAATTCGCCGAGACAAACTACACGGGATTTTACCGTTTTCCCGCCCTGGCGCCGGGCTCCTACTCCGTCAGCGTGAGTCTCAAAGGTTTTCGCGATTTGCAGGGCCTGGTTCAAGTGCAGGTCGGAAACACGACCTTGCAGGACATCACACTGCTTGTGGGAGCCGGCAACGACACCGTTAAGGTAAGCGCGACGGCGCCGCTGCTACGGCCAGCGGAATCGTCCCTCAGCATCGTGATGGACCGGTCGCTCATCGAGGCGTTGCCGCTCAACGGGCGCCGTTACACCGACTTTACGCTGCTCACACCGAATACCAATTCCGACGGCGACACCGGCCTGGTGAGCATCGCCGGACAACAAGGCGGAGAGGACTCAGGATACGCCAATGGAAACGGCTCCAATGTTTTCACGGTGGACGGCACCAATGCGACCAGTAACTACTTCGCCGACATTCTGGGCCGCTATCGCATCCCGTACCTGTATGGCGAGAACGCAATCCAGGAGTTTCAAGTCGCCGTCAGCCCCTACTCGGCGATCTATGGCGGCGGATCGAGCTTTATTAACGCTGTGACCCAGTCCGGGAGCAACGCCTTCCATGGCAGTGCGTTCTATTACAACCGGAACTCCGCGACAGAAGCATATGATGCTCTCTCCAAAGCCAGTGGCTTCCCTAAACCGCAAGATGCTTTGCAGCAATTCGGCACCGGGATGGGCGGGCCCGTGTGGCGGAATCGTTTATGGTTCTTCGTGGATTATGAGCAGCAGATGGAGAACGATCCGATTTCCGTCATCAACCCGGCATTCACGGCGGTACAGGCGAACTTGAGTTCCTATTTTGGGATTCCGTCCGGCACGAAACTACCTGCGCCCAACGCTCCCTACCCAATACCTGGCAACGACAGCGCGCCGGACGCGGCCAATCCCGTATACCTTCAGCAAGTGTCGAATACTTTGAACGCGCTGACCTCCAATCTTGG
>PMOK01000322.1:0-1036 GCA_003162425.1 Bryobacterales bacterium
ACCGCCAGGTCCTCGTCCTTCAACCCCGGCGCGCCTTCAATGGTCCCCGTGGCGTCGATGTGGCTCACAATCAGCTCCACCTGCTCCGGGCTGTATCCGAGCTTGATGAGCGCTTGCGGAACGGTGTTATTGACGATCTTGATNNCTTCTTGTACTTCACCAGCGCCAACTCCGGTTCAATGCCGGTGGTGTCGCAATCCATCATGAAGCCGATGGTGCCAGTGGGCGCGAGCACGGTGGTCTGCGCGTTGCGGAAGCCGGCACTCTCGCCCAGCTTGTAGGCATTGGTCCAGCATTCGGCGGCGGCGAGGTATAAATCCTCGGGGACGCGTTTGCTATCGATGCCGCTCACCGCCTTGCCGTGCATCAGGATTACATCCAAGAATGATTCTTCGTTGGCTTCGTAGCCTACGCATGGGCCAATCGCTTCCGCGATCCGCGCGCTGGTCAAATACGCCTGGCCGCACATCACTGCGGTGATGGCGCCGGCCCAATCGCGGCCCTCCGGGCTGTCGTAGGGAATGCCCATCGACATCAGCAGCGCGCCCAGGTTGGCATAGCCGAGTCCCAGAGGCCGGTAATCGTGCGAATTCTTGGCGATCTTTTCCGTAGGGTAACTCGCGCTATCCACGATGATCTCCTGCGCTAACGCCACCGTGTCGCAGGCATGCCGGAACGCCTCCACATCAAACTTGCCGTCCGGCCCGACGAATTTCATGAGATTCAACGATGCCAGGTTGCATGCAGAATCGTCCAAGAACATGTACTCCGAGCATGGATTCGACGCATTGATGCGCGCCGTAGCTTTCGAAGTGTGCCAGCGATTGATGGTGGTGTCGTACTGCATTCCAGGATCACCACATTGATGAGTCGCTTCCGCGATCTCGTGCAGTAGATCTTTGGCGCTGTGGCGTTCCTTCGGCTGGCCGTTGGCCACCGAACGCGTCCACCAATCGCCGCCCGCCGCTACCGCTTCCATGAATTCGTCCGTCACGCGAACCGAGTTGTTGGCGTTCTGAAAGAAAATGGACCCGTA
>PMOK01000322.1:1089-34781 GCA_003162425.1 Bryobacterales bacterium
GCGAACGCGTCGAATCCCTTCATGAAACTGAGCGGGCCTGAGGCAGAGCCACCGCCGGCCAACCCGGCGTTTTCTTCGCGCAACGGCGAAAGATTGGTACCGGTGCCGGATCCCCACTTGAACAGCATGCCTTCGGTCTTGGCCAGATCGAGGATGGATTCCAGCGAATCCCGCACTGAGTTGATGAAACACGCCGAGCACTGCGGGCGCGATTCGCCCTTCTTCAGCTTCACAACCTTGTCCTGTGCTTCGTCGTAATAGAAACCGTAGCCGCGCGCTTCGTCCACGCCCACGTTGAACCAAACCGGCGAATTGAAGCAGGCTTTCTGGGTCAGCATCAGGTGCGCCAGCTCATTGCGGAAGTTCGCGGCGTCTTCCGGTGTCTTGAAATACCGGCCAGCGACGCCCCAATCGGCGATATTGTCAACTACGCGGTGCACCAACTGGCGGACGCTCGTCTCCCGCTCGGGCCCTCCCATGCGGCCATGGAAATATTTGCTGACAACAATATTGGTAGCCGTCTGCGACCAGTCGGCTGGCACTTCCACGTCATTCTGCTCAAAGATGATGGCGCCTTTGTCGTTCCCAATGGCAGCGGTCCGCAGCTCCCACGCAATGTCGTCGTAGGGCGTTCTCCCCGGTTCCAGCTTCTGGGTGAAGAACTTAGGGAAGCTGACTCCCTTGCGCTGGGCCACCGGGAGGGGCTTCTTGGTAGTTTTGTTTTCCAAGTCTACGATTTTACCGCTGCTAAGAGCGACGCTGGGGTGTGCCATCTGTTTCTCCTGTGTAATGTCTTGGTATCGGGCTTGCCGTCTATTACGCTGCTTGGAGTGGGCTTTAATACCATTGTCACAAAACCAACCAGTTTTTGCGGCTGTCTGTAATCATGCCCCAATATGTAGTGGGGCGTCAAGGATTATATCTATATACGGTGCAGCATCTTGCGGGCATCCGGGTAGCCACCCTGGCCATTCGGCCAATTGTCAGGCTTTGCTAACCATGTTATGTTGGGGATTCCCCCTCGAAACATGAATTTGACCACTGGAACCTTGTGAAAGCCAAGGTTGCGAGCGGGCGCTGTGAAAACGCGTGCGAAATATTGCGCGCGCTGGAGAGCGAAGAAGAGGAGCATCAGGCGAAACTTTCCGCGCTGCGTGCAGCTATCGACGAAGGCGACGCCAGCGGAGTCGCGGATGCCGGCGTGTTTACGCGTGTCCGTGAGAAGCTCAACTTGCCCACATCGCGGCCGTAACGACAAGTCGTTTTCTACAAGCAACCAGTCACCAGCAACCAGCCGCCCCGTTAGAATAGCAACGTGCTCCACGTTCTCGTTTACTCCGACTCGCTGACATGGGGAATCATTCCGAACACTCGACGACGGCTTCCTTTTGAGGAACGCTGGCCGGGCGTTCTTGAAAAGAAACTGAATGATCTTGGCCAACCCGTCCGAATCGTGGAAGACTGCTTGAACGGACGGCGGACGGTCTGGGAAGATCCGTTCAAACCAGGTCGCAATGGCATTGAGGGCTTGGCCCAGCGGATCGAGGCGCAATCGCCACTCGCTCTTGTGATCCTGATGCTGGGAACGAATGACTTTCAGTTCTGCCATCCCTACAACAACGCCTGGTCGGCAGGCCAAGGTGTGACCACTCTTATAAAAGAGATCCGGCAAGCCCCCATCGAGCCCGGGATGCCCGTCCCTCCGATCCTTTTAATATGCCCGCCGCCAATTGGTCACCCTCAAGGACCCGTTGCCGCCAAGTTTTCCGGAGCAGAGAAAAGGTGCTCAGGGATGGCTGAGGTTTATCGCCAGGTCAGTTCCGATCTGGCCTGTCACTTCTTCGATGCCGCGAGCGTGACGCCTTCGAGTCGCGTGGACGGAATACATCTCGATGCCGATCAACATATTTTACTGGGGCAAGCTTTAGCGGATGTCGTCGCTCCGCTCTTGCCCACGAATGGATGACCCAGCCTGAGGCCCATCCTCGGCCGCTCGATGCCTTCTGGCGAGCGTTAACTCATTTCGACCGGAAGCAGATCAACCTATGGATGGGTCTTCGCAACGCCGCCGGCATCGTGTTGCCTCTGGCTGTTGCAGTTGCTCTGGGATACCCGGGTAGTGGACTGGTGGCAGCCACAGGCGCGCTAAACGTCGCTGCTGCCGACGGCGAAGATTCGTATCGCAAACGCGGTGCGCGCATGCTGGCTTCCAGCGTGATCGGCGCGGCTGCCGTATTGATCGGAGCTCTCACGGCCCGGAACGATCTCGCCGCGGCCTGCGTAGGCGTGCTGTGGGCATTCGCTGCAGGCTTGGTGGTTTGCCTCGGGACAGCCGCCGCTGACATCGGCATGATCAGCTTAGTGGTTTTTATCATCTACAGCGGACAATCCATGACTCCCGCGCACGCGGGCTGGGCTGGGTTGATCGCTCTTGCGGCCGGCGTTTTCGAAACGGCGCTCTCCATCGCACTCTGGCCTTTCCGAGGCGCCCAGCCTGAGCGGCGCGTGATCGGCGATTTCTACAAAGAGCTGGCGCGAGTGGCCACCGTGCCGCCTGACCCTTACGGGGCGCCGCTAGCCAGCCAGCAAAGTACACAAGCGCAGCAAGCGCTGTCCGCCCTGTCGGGCGATCACGGGGTGGAAGCGGAGCGCCTGTTCGCGCTGGTCAGCCAGGGGGAACGCATCCGTCTCTCGCTGTTCGCGCTCAGCCGAGCCTTGGTTCGCGTGCGCCGCGAAGAAGGTGGAGAACAGGCCGCTGCGGTGATTGAGCCGTTTCTGGAACGCGCCTCTAACTTGCTCGCCGCGATCGGCCGATCGCTCGAAGGCGCGCCACTAACTGACGCTGCCTCCGCATTGCTCAAGGAGCTGGAGGATCCAGCGAGCGCCCTTCGCCGCGCCCAGGAACGTTCGGAACAGTTGGCCAGCCATCCTCACCTTTCCGAAGCGCGGCTTCAGATGGACGCGCTAGCTGGCCAGTTGCGAGCGGCAGTGGAGCTTTCGAGGAGCACTACACCAGCCGGCGAGAGCGCCTTCGCGGCGCGTGAAGCGCGCACGCCCTGGCATCTGCAACTCACGGGATGGCTCGCAACGCTGCGGGCCAACCTCTCGCTCGATTCTTCCGCCAGCCGGCACGCCGTTCGTTTGGCCATCTGCATCGCCATCGGCGACCTCATCGCCCATTCCTTTTCTTTACCCCGATCCTATTGGCTGAATATGACTGTCGCGCTGGTGCTGAAGCCCGATTTCGGCAGCACCTTCAGCCGTGGCGTTCTGCGGCTGGCGGGCACCTATGGCGGGTTGTTGGTAGCAACGGTGTTGTTTCATTTCACGTCGCCCACGGCCGCGGCCCATGTTGTTTCGATCGGCGTCTTGGCGTTCATAATGCGCTCAACAGGACGGGCCAATTATGGCCTCCTGGTTACAGTGCTCAGCGCGCTCATCGTTTTCCTTTTTTCTCTCAACGGCGTGGCGCCTCATGATGTTATAGCGAGCCGCGCATTGAACACCACCATCGGCGGAGCGTTAGCGCTCGCCATTTACGGGATCTGGCCGACCCGCGAGCGGACCCAGGCGCCGCAGGCCATGGCCAGCATGCTGGACTCATATCGCCTCTATTTCCAGGCCGTCGCCCGCGCCTGCATTGATGGGCGCGCCGTTGATCCGCATGAGCTCGACCGGCTCCGCGTGATGGGGCGGTTGGCGCGCTCGAACCTCGAGACTTCGGTTGACCGCCTCAGCGCCGAGCCTTATGCCGATGCCGCTCAGTTGCGCGTGGTCAACGCCGCGCTGGCCAGTTCGCACCGGTTCATTCACGCTGCCATGGCGATCGAAGCCGGATTGAGCGTAGGTCCGCCAGCGCCGGCTGGCGATGCTTTTCAAACTTTCTCACACGATCTCGAACTGACGGTCTATTTGCTGGCCGCGCGTTTGCGCGGATCGCCGGTCGTGCCGGACAGCATGCCGAACTTGCGCGAGGATTATAATCGGCTTTCGAGCTCCGACACGGCGCTCCTGATTGAGGCCGACCGCATGACCAACAGTCTCAACACGCTCGCAGAGCTGGTGTTTCGTTGGGTCGGTCCTGGGACGCGTCCGTCAGGTGCGGAGGGTGTTACCGAACCGCGACCGTAAGGGAGCCGGCGCCGTTCGCCCACACACCCCTTGACATTCTACCGGAGTCACGGTACCATTCCACTAGAATGTCTACCCAGGATGAACGCGACAAGCTCGAACTGCTCCAAGGCACCCTCGACATGCTAATCCTGCGAACCCTGCTGTTCGGGCCGGCGCACGGACACGCTATCGCGCATGCCATCGAGCGCGGTTCCGATGATGTGCTTCAAATCGAACACGGGTCCTTGTACCCCGCCCTGCATCGGTTAGTGAAACAACGCTTCATTGCGGCCAAGGACGGGCTCTCGGAGAATAACCGCAAGGCGAAATTTTATAGCCTGACTGCGAAAGGCCGCCAGCATTTGACTGCCGAAAACTCCAAGTGGGATCGGCTGGCCCAGGCCATTGCACGCATCATGCGGCCGTCCACAGAGCCCACAGGAGAGGAGGTGCAGCCATGAAATTCTGGCGACGCCGCGAAGAGAGCCTTGAGAACGAGCTCCAGGATTACGTAGACCGCGAAACGCGGTTAAACATCGAAGCCGGAATGCCGCCGGAGGAAGCCCGTTTCGCGGCGCAACGCAAGCTGGGTAGCGCGTCCTTGGTGAAGGAAGACACGCGCGAGGCATGGGGCTGGAGCTGGGCGGAGCGCCTCTGGCAAGATCTGCGGTATGGCTCGAGGATGCTACTCAAGAATCCTGGGTTTACGTTGATCGCCGTGATTTCGCTCGCCATCGGCATCGGCGCCAATTCCGCGATGTTCAGTTTGGCGGACGCGCTGATCCTGCGGCCTCTGCCGGTATCGCATCCAAGCGAAGTGGTGACGCTGGGCTTCAATGCCTCCGTGAGCGGGTTCGGTTCCATCGTGGCTTCGTATCGCGACTATCTCGATTTCCGAAATGCCGCGAAGAGCTTCGACGGCTTGGTGGCATTCACCAATTATTCATTCGGATTCAGCAAGGGGCCGGACACTGTATCGCAAATGAAGATGGGCATGCTGGTGACCGGCAATTTCTTCCGCGTGCTCGGCGTGGAGCCCGAGCGCGGCCGCGCGTTCCGCGATGACGAAGACCAGGTGCCCGGGCGGGACGCAGTGGTGATTCTAGGCCACGATTTATGGGAAAAGGATTTCGGCGCTGACCCTTCCATCCTGGGCCGCAAAGTGCGCCTGAGCGGCATCGAGTTCACGGTGATTGGCGTGGCGCCCGCTCGCTTCACAGGCATGGATTTATATTTCCGACCGTCGTTCTTTGTGCCTGTCGCCATGTGGCCGAGGTTTGTGACCAATCCAAAAGACCGGCCACTCGAGGTACGCGACTATCGCGCACTCAGCGTCAAGGGCCGCCTGAAACCGGGAGTAACGGTGGCGCAGGCCCAGGCCGAGCTAGTGGGTATCGCGAAAGCGCTGGAGCGAGCCTATCCGGACACCAACAAGAATCGCAGCGTGGCGGTTCGCACGGAGTTCCAAAAGAGGCTGGAGGGGTCGCCGCCGGACGCGGAAATAGCCGCCATGCTAATCCTGCTGGCGATGGCCGTGCTGCTGGTGGCCTGTGCCAATGTCGCTGGCCTACTGCTAAGCCGGGCGCCGGTGCGGGCGCGAGAGATGGCGTTGCGGCTGGCCATCGGCGCCGGACGCCCGCGGTTGATCCGCCAGTTGCTGACGGAGAGTTTATTGCTGGCCATTGCGGGCGGATTGTTGGGTCTCGCGGTGGGATATGCGGGCGTGGATTTCCTCAGCCGATTGCAGCCTCCCACGGATTCACCGATTCAGATGTCCATCCAGCTCGACCAGCGGGCGCTGCTCTTCAGCCTGACCGTGTCGTTGCTGAGCGCGATCTTTTTTGGCCTCGCGCCGGCGCTCCAAACCACGCGCACCGATGTAATCAGTGCCCTCAGGACCGCGGGCGCGGAAACTCCACACCGCCGGCGGCTACTCGGCCGCAATGCGCTGGTGGTTGGACAGGTGGCGCTCTCCCTGGTGCTGCTAATGGTGTCCACCTTCATTTATCGAGGCTTCCAGCAGACACTTGGTGCCGGTCCCGGATTCCGCACCGATCATTTGGTGATGATGACCTTTGACCCCAGCCTGGTGCGCTACACCGAAGCACAGACGCAGCAGTTCTTCCGTCAAGTTGTCGAACGGGCACGATCCGTGCCTGGAGTGAAATCCGCGACGCTGGCTTCCGCGGCGCCCATGGAACCGAACAATATGAGTTCAATGAGTGTTCTGCCAGAAGGCTATCAGATTCCGAAAGACCAGCAGAATGCCGCGCTGTTCGGGAGTATGGTGGACGAGAATTTTTTCGACACCATGGAGATGCGCATCATGCGTGGACGCGGATTTCGCACGGCCGATACCGCTGGTGCGCCGCTGGTTGCGGTGGTGAACGAGCAACTAGCGAAACGCTACTGGCCCGGCCGCGACCCGATCGGCAAGCGCTTCCATCTGGACTCGGCCGATGCTCCGTGGGTAGAGATTGTCGGTGTGGCGAAGACCACAAAATATCTCTGGATCGCCGAGGCCCCCGTCGAGTTTCTCTATCTTCCGCTGGCGCAGCACCCGCGGTCCCGGATGACATTGTTGGCCCAGTCCTCGGGCGACGCCGCCAGCCTAGCGGAGCCTTTGCGTCAAGTGGTCCGCGAGTTGGACGCCAACCAACCCGTTTACGAGGTGCGCACATTTGACGATTTCTACCGGTACAAGGCCGTGGGCCAACCGAACGTGATTATTCGAACCGTAGGGGCGATGGGGCTCATGGGTCTGGTGCTAGCGATGGTGGGGTTGTACGGTTTGGTGGCGTATGCAGCCACTCGCCGGAGCCGGGAAATCGGAATCCGAATGGCCATCGGCGCCGCGCGCGGCACGGTGTTGCGAATGGTGCTCAAACAAGGTCTGGTGCTGGCGCTGATCGGGATCGGAATCGGATTGGCCGCAAGCATCGGCGCGGAACGCTTGTTGAACGCCATATTCGAAAGCGCCGGGAAGGACTTCATCACCTATCTGCTGGTGGCGCCGGCTCTGCTTGCGATCACCGCCCTAGCGGTTTACATTCCAGCCCGGCGCGCATCGCGGATAGATCCAATGCGAGTGCTGAGGTACGAATAAAGCCCGGTTCATTGGTTCATCGATGTGGCGCACGCACTTCTGCGTGCCGCGTTCACACTCGTGTGAACGCTTTGAATCTCTTCCACGCAATGGTGTTCGCAGGAGTGCGAACACGGCACGCAGAGTGCGTGCGCCACAGTTTGAATAACCGAGGAACCGCGCGCAGCGCGCTCGATTATTTACCTTCGAGAATGAAGGTCGGCGCCACACCCGACACCGTCGAGAATCCCGACGGACCCACCGCCGTTAGCCAGCTCGAGCAGCCTTGCACTTTGCCGAGATACGAATGCGGATGCACGTCCACCCGCATCTTCTGCATCTCCAGATGGCCGTATTGCAGCAGCGGGAAGGTGTCCACCACCGGCTCCATTGCTTCCTGCACGACGTACGGATTGCGCAGCGCGGTCTTCAGCGCCTTCTCCCAGCCTGCATCGTCGGTCTCTGAACCGCGGAAGGAGTGCTGATCCACACCGTCATCATTGGGGCGCAACACCAGCTTGTTGCGATTGTGAAGAATGAACTCCGGCAGATCGATGGTCCGGTTATGATACTTCGTCTTGGTTTCGTGCACCACGCGCGTCCACGGAACAAACTCGCGGATGGCGTGCCGTTCCGCGGCCGGGAAACCCGCCGTGATGGATTCGTCAGTCAGCAAATCGAAGATGGCTTTCTTCTGAGCCAGCTCCGAGCGGAAATTGTTCACCACGCACACCGCGCGATCGCGATAAGCGCGCAGCAACGGATGCGTCAAATCGAACCGGATCAGAAACTCCTGCACTTTGATGCGGCGGAACACCAGGTCGATTGCGAAATCGCCGCGCCGCAGCACATCGTTCCGGTATTCGATCTGATCGGGAGAAACCACTTCCACCTGCAATCCTTCCTTGCGGAAAAGATCGGCGATCAGCGCGTTCTCGCCCGATTCAGTAGTCTGAAATGGCTGCCGGAATTCCAGAATCGCGATGTTCGGCTTCTTGCTTTTGCCGCCCCATTCCTTGTAGGCCTTGAGAATCGCTTGCAGCAGGTATTTCGTTCCCGGAAGTTTCTCCACGTGGTAGCGCTTGCGGAGCTGCTTCACGGGAGGCGCATCGTAGAACAGGTCGGATAGCGCCTCGCCATAGGCCACGCCCGTGGGTGTGTCCGGAATGTAACGTGCGAAACGCATCGTACCGTTGTTCAGATGCGTGTCAATTAAAGACGTCACCGTCAGCGACGCATAGCCCGGATCAACTGCAGCCAACATTTTTTCAGCCGGCAGCAATTCCATGCGCGCAAGCAGCGTTGGATTCCCGATGGCCAAATTCTCGATCCGCTCAATGGCGCTCGAGAACGACTCCACTGCCTTCACCAATCCGGTGTACTGTCTGCGCGTGATAAAATGCGGACGAAGAACTGGAGACACAGGTCTCCCACTCACGGCCAGATTGCGCGCCTTCATGCGTTCCTGGAGTTCGTGTGCCCAGGAAAGATCCTTATATTGATCGCCTTCGAGTATTTTGTGGTAGCGGGCTACTGCCTCGCTCAACTGCGTCATTTTTTCGTCCGAAGCTTCCTGGCATCAGTATCGCACGCTCACACGGCAAAAGTGAAGCAAGGCAATACCTTACACACTTATTTAGCCTTGTATTTTGTTGATGTTACAGAGAATTTTTAATTGTTGCTTCGAGTGTTGCTTCTTGGGTTCGTTTTGGCGGTTTGATACCAATCGTATGCGCTAAGCAGGATCTATTTACACTCTCCAGCAAACCGTTTATACTTGGCATAGTCTAACTATGCCAGAGAACAAAATGCGCGACGAAATCCCTCCCGGCACGCTCTACATGTTGATCCTGAAAACTCTGATGCGAGGCGGCGAACTGCACGGCTACGAGATTGCCAACTCCATCCAGCAGATTTCCGATGACATTCTGCAAGTGGAAGAAGGCTCCCTCTATCCCGCTTTGCAGCGAATGCTTCTGAAAGGTTGGGTCACCGCCGAGTGGGGCGTAACCGCCGGCAACCGGCGCGCCCGCTACTATCGCCTCACTGCTGCGGGCAGAAAGCAGCTACAAACCGAACTTGCGCAGTTCCAGCGCGTGAATGGGGCGATCCAGAGAATTTTGCAGACCACGTGATGAGGTAAGAAAATGGAATGGCTCAATGAACTCGGGCGGCGGTTGCGGCAACTGTTTCGCCGCAAACAATGGGAAGACGACCTAGCCGAAGAGATGCGACTGCATCTGGATTTGCGCGCCGCTGACAAAGGGTCGGAAGCTATCGCAAAACGCAAGTTCGGCAATGCCGCGCTGCTCCGCGAGCAGAGCCGCGGCGTCTGGGGATGGACTTTCTGGGATGCTCTCGCGCAAGACGTGCGTTATGCCATGCGCACTCTCGCCGCCAACAAGGGATTCGCGGCTGCCGCCATTCTCTCACTCACGCTTGGCATTGGCGCCAACACCGCTATTTTCAGCATCGTGAACGCCGTCATGCTACGGTCTCTTCCGGTGGAAGATCCGCATCGTCTGGTAGCGCTGCATGTCGGAAATGCCCCTGGCGATCGCCGCCGTGGGGCTGTTGTAACCAACCCGATTTGGGAAGCAGTGCGGGATTCTCAACAAGCTTTCTCCGGCGTGCTCGCCTACTCGCCCGATCGCTTCGATCTCGCCGCTGGAGGCGAGAGTCATTTCTCGAACGGTCTCTGGGTGAGTGGCGATTTCTTTCGCGTGCTTGGTGTTCCAGCTTTACGTGGGCGCGTATTCACAACCGATGACGACCGTCATGGCGGCGGCCGCTCCGGCCCTGTCGCCGTCGTAAGCTATGCCTTCTGGCAAGCCAATTTCGGCGGCGATTCCAATGTGCTCGGCAGGACCATCAGCCTGAACCGCCACAATTTTGAGATCATCGGAGTCACGCCTCCGTGGTTCCGCGGCTTGGTCGCGGATCAACCGTTTGATGTCGCCATCCCCATCGGCTGCGAACCCCTTCTACATACCGACGAGAGCGCGCTGGGCCACCGGTCTTGGTGGTGGCTGCGCATGATGGGCCGTCTCAAGCCTGAAGCAACGTTCGAACAAGCGCAGGCGCAGATGAACTCGCTGGCGCCGGAGATCAATCGCGCAACTGTGCCCACCGCTTGGGACGCTAAAGGACGTGAACGCTACCTGAAGCGCAGCTTCTGGCTGCAATCCGGCGCCGCGGGTATCTCTATCACGGGGTCAACGTACAAGACAGCGCTGTTTACGCTGATGTCGGTAGTCGGTCTCGTGCTCCTGATCGCTTGCCTCAATATCGCCAACCTGCTTCTGGCGCGCGCCACGTCCCGCCAGCGCGAGATCTCTATTCGTCTTGCCATTGGCGCATCGCGTTCACGCGTAATCCGGCAATTGCTCACCGAAAGCCTCGTGCTTGCCTTGGTGGGCGCCGCCTGCGGTTTGCTCTTTTCTGCTTGGGGCGCGCGACTTCTGGTGCGCTTACTCTCCACCAAAACCAATCAGCTGGATATCAATCTTTCGCCCGATCTGCACGTGCTGGCCTTCACGGTGGCCATCGCTGTACTAACCGGTCTTCTCTTCGGACTGGTCCCCGCTCTTCGCGCCACAGGTATCGGTCCCAATCAGGCACTGAAGGAAAATGCACGCGGCGCCGTGCATGGCGGATCGCGTTTCACGCTCGGAAAAGCCCTGGTCACCGGACAAGTGGCGTTATCGCTGATGCTACTCACCGCCGCCGGACTGTTCCTTGGAACGATGCGCAATTTCCTGAAACTGGACCCCGGCTTCAATCCTCACAACGTGCTGGTAGTGCAAGCTGCGGTGCCGGCGGACCGGATTCAACAAAAGCTCCGCGCTCCGCTGTTTAGCAAGATCCTTTCCGATCTCCGTCGTCGTCCTAACGTTCGTTCGGCGGCCAGCTCCACGCTAGCTCCCGTCGGTCACTATTTTTGGAATCAGGACTCGCATCCGGAAGGCTACCAGCCGCAGCCGGTGGAAGACGATACGTTGGTGAATCTCAATCGGGTGTCACCTGGCTATTTTCGGACCATGGAAACGCGTCTGCTCATGGGGCGCGATTTCTCGGATCGCGACACGCTCGCCTCGCCCCAGGCGATGATCGTCGGCGAGGAAACGGCTCGTCACTTTTGGGCGAATCAAAATCCAATCGGCAAAACCATCACCATGGACGGCCCTGGCAAGAACAATTCCTACCAGGTTATTGGTGTCGTGAAGGATGCGAAGTACGCAGAGCTCAACGAGCCGCTTCTCAAAACCGGTTTCGTCGCCTCTACTCAGGACGCCGAGCCAGGCCCCGACCTACACTTCGAAATCCGGTTTGACGGCCCCATGGAAGCGCTCGTAGCGGCCGTTCGTCCGGCGATTGGAGCCATTAATAAGGACGCCGCTCTGGAAATCCGCACGCTGGATGCACGAATCAGCGACTCGCTGGTGCAACCACGTTTGGTAGCTTTGCTTTCTTCCTTCTTCGGAATGCTGGCTCTTCTACTCGCCACCATCGGACTCTACGGCGTCATCTCCTACGCCGCCGCACGCCGCCGCGGAGAGATTGGTATTCGCATGGCGCTGGGTGCGGCCGAAGGCGCGGTGACGTGGTTGATCCTGCGCGACGTTGCGTTCATACTGGCCATCGGAACAGCTCTGGGCATTGGGGCCTCGCTGGTTGCCGGCCGTTTCATAAAAAGCCTGCTCTTTGGCTTGGAACCCACCAATCCCGAGACCTTGGCGATGGCTGCGGCAGTTTTGTGCGCATCCGCCATCTTTGCCGCCTATCTTCCCGCACGCCGCGCCTCGAAGATGGACCCCATGACCGCGCTTCGCGAAGAGTAGCACGTGCGCTGGAATAGAAACTGGCGGCGCAGTAGGGCAAACGGCACCGGCTCCCTTACGGTCGCGGTTCGGTAACGCGGCTGATTAACTTCTCGATGGAGGGGATAATGGCCAGTTCCACCTCTGCGTGTAGCTTTTTTGCTTGCTCCAGGAAGGCGCGTTGATCGGATGACCGACCGTCCAGAGCTTCCAGACCGATCGTGGCCAGCCGGCTCAAGTCCTTCGATGCGGGAATATCTTCCATGAGCAAGAATGATTTTTCGAGGAGCGGCTCAAGCTTAGCGTCATTGTCGCGCCACAGGATGAGCCACGCGCGGATCTGAGGGCGATCCATCTTTTCGACTAAGGCCGCAAAATCGCGGGCGGTCTTGCTTTTGGACCGCGCGGCGTCCACCAGGCGATTGAGCGGGGTCTGCTGCGTATTGTTGGCCTCGTCACGCGCGTCTTGGTTCGCCGGCTGGACAACGTCGGCCAGAATCTTGAGCGCTTCGATCGATTGATCGCCCGCCATCCGCCGCAGCATGGGCAGGTAACTCGAAAGATGCGTGAGGCCCAACCAATCCAGCTTGCGGCTCACCGCATCCAGGCGGCGGTACATAGACGCGATGTCTTTGGTCTCATGGGGCGACCAGAATCGCTCGGCAATGGCGGCCGAGCGAGGCCAGATGCGCGAGTCGACGTTTTCAGGGCTTACGTACTCCGACCACATGCACACTTCGCCGCCCAGGATTCGCGATTTTTCGGCGGCGGTGAGCGCCGCTGTTTCCTGTTCGAGCGGATCCACCAGGTAAAGCGTGGATGCCGGCTCCATGTGATCCAGATAATAGCCGGCGGAAAGAATTCCCGAGTAACCATTCCGGGCAGCTTCGGCCAACGGCTTCTGCCCTTGCCAGGATTGAATCACGATATCTTTGGGCAGATCGGCGGCCAGCACCTCGTCCCAGCCCTCTGTTCGCTTGCCGTGTTTGGTGACGATTTGCTGGACGCGCTTGGTGAAATAAGCCTGCAGGTCGTGATTGTTCTTGATCTGATGCTCACGCATGAATGCCTGAATCTGCGCGTTTTTCTTCCACTGCTCTCCGTTTACTTCGTCGCCCCCGATGTGGAAGAACGCATCTGGAAATAGCGCAGCCATCTCGCCGATGAAACCGTCCAGGAATTCGTAGGTGGATTCGCGCGACGGATCCATGGCGGGATCGAAGACGCCAAATTTTCGCTCGATCGCGTAGGGGCCGGGGGCGCTCGCGAGCTCCGGGTATCCGACGAACCAACTGGTGGCGTGGCCGGGCATGTCGAATTCCGGAACCACGCGGATTCCTCGATCGCGCGCGTAGGCGATCACTTCGCGGACTTGGTCCTGCGTGTAATAGTGACCATCGGAACCTTGCTCGTGCAGTTTTGGAAAACGCTTGCTCTCGATGCGGAAGCCTTGATCGTCGGAGAGATGCCAGTGGAAGACGTTGAGTTTGACCGCGGCCATGCCGTCCAGATTGCGCTTTACTACTTCGAGCGGCATCCAGTGGCGGGAGACATCCAGGTGCAGGCCGCGCCAGGGGAAGCGTGGTTGATCCTCAATGACCACGGAGGGAACAACGAAGCTCTTCGCGCCCGGTTCCACCAATTGCAAGAAAGTCTCGAGGCCACGCAGAATGCCGAGCGGATTCTTCGCACTGAGTCGCGCCTGCTGCGGGGTGACTTCCAGGCGATAGCTTTCGTCTTCGCCGAGTTTTTGTATCGCTTCACCAGCGGAGTCGCAGCGGATCACCAGCTTCGCGTGCGAAGGGTCACGCCAGGAATCTGTAAACGGAATCCCGGTTTGAAGAGCCAAATGACGATACAGCCGGCTGGCTGCGGCCAGGACGCGCGGATCCGGATTGCCCATCGGCGAAATACGGAAGTTTTGATCGATCGCGAGGCTACCGTCGCCCATCGATATTTTCGCGGGCCACGGCATCAGGTTGGGTTGTGCGGGCAGCCATGCGGCCGCGCCCAGAAGGAGAATCCAGAGTTTTGTCATTTGTCGAGTTTTGCGGGCGCGAAGAATTCCATGGGCTGGAGCGATACAATCTTCCAATGCTTGCCTTGCTTGCGCAGCTCACAATGGATTATCTCGCGGCGGGTGACCATGGGCCCCGCCTGCGACAGGCTGCGGACTTGGAGAAACCAGTCGAGATCCATTTTGTGTGCGGCGTCGTCGCCCTCGTCCTTAATGGGTTCGATGGAGCTAGAAATATCGGCCTGAGTCATCAAGGCGGTGACGTCGGTTTTCAGTTTGCCGTAGCCAGGCATATTCTTATCGAAGGCGCCCATGAATTCGGGTGCGTTGGTGTCGCTGAGCGCAGCCGCCATGGCAGTGAACACATCGATGATGTCGGCGTGAGTATCGGCGAAGAGGCACGCAACGACGATCGTGGCGCACGCACTCCTGCGTGCAGCGTCGACACTCGTGTCGACGCCCGAGTCCTCGACTAACCCGTGCGCGCGTGCTGGCGCGAGCTTCAGCCGGCGCTACGAGCCGCGACCGCGGGAAGCGGTTTTGTCCGCCTCTCTTCACCCCATCTTTTCGACAGTGTCGACGCCCGAGTGCTTCCGCTCGACTAAACCATGCGCCTGATTACAAGGACCATCTTTCGCGAAATCTTCGTCACCGCGATTCTGGGCGCGGCGCTCTTCACTTTCGTTCTCTTCCTCCAACAAGCCGGGAAATTATTCGAATTCCTGGTCCGCACCTCCGGCCAGCCCCGGACGGTCGCCTATATGTTCGCGATGGTGCTCCCCGCCATGCTTCCCTTCGCGATCCCTCTCGGCGTACTGATCGGCACCCTCATCACGCTCAGCCGCATGTCGACCGACGGAGAGATCACCGCCATGCGAGCCGCGGGCGTTCCTGGCCGCCGCGTGGTCCCGGCGATTCTCCTGTTCGGATTTCTCGCCATGTGTTGCGCCGCCGCATCATCGCTCTGGCTCACTCCCTGGTCCATCCGCGAGGAGATTCGCGTCAAGAACATTCTCATCGCCAGTGAGCTGACCGCCGACGTTCAGCCCCGCATATTTGAAGAACAGTTCCCCAATAAGGTGCTCTACATCGGCGATGTCATCCTTGGTCCTCCTTCCCGCTGGCGTCAGATCTTCGTCGCCGACGTGACTCCGCCTGGAGAGCGAGGTCCGTCCGCTTCGGACCGCGGCGACAATCCAGTCATCACGCTCGCATCGGAAGCAATCGCCGTACCCGACCCTTCCGCCAACCGGCTCCAGCTTTCGCTTCAGGGCAGCACCTACGAAGTTGGCAAGGACCTTCCCGATTATCACATCACCGGATATTCCGGCCAGCAGGGGCTCAATGCGGAAAAACCCAAGGCTGCCACTCTTTCAAAGCCGGTCACGGAGATGGATACCCGGCCCCTCTACCGCATGGCGTATCGCACCCCGCAGCTCGATAAGACCTCAAAACTGGACGCGCAGATTGAATTGAATGAGCGCTTCGCCCTGCCGTGGGCCTGCATTCTGCTTGCGCTCGCCGGCGTTCCTCTGGGAATCACGACGCGCCGCGCGGGAAAATCGGGAGCCGTCGTGCTCACCGTGGCGCTGGCCTTGATTTATTGGATCGGGTTGGGAACGCTGGTCAGTATTTCCAAGCAAGGCAAGTTGTCGGCCGCGTTGGCCGTGTGGCTGCCCGACATTATTTTCGCCGTCTTCGGCATTGTCATGATGATTCGCCTCGAAAAGCCCGGGGATCGCGACGTTCTTGGCCGCATCCTGATGCACCTACGCGGTTTTTTTGGAAGAATGCCGCAGCCGCAACAACGTGTGCAGCGGGCTTTAGACCGCCAGCAGTTCAAGATACTGGACGGGCGCTTCCCTCTGGTTCCTCAAATCATCGACCGCTACGTGCTCGCCAGTTTTCTGTTCTACTTCATGATGCTCGTGCTGACGTTCGTGGCCATCTTTCACATCTTCGAATTTTTTCAGCTCCTCAGCGACATAATCCGCAATAGCATCGGCATCAACACCATTCTTTCCTATCACTTCTTCCTGACCCCGCGCCTCATCTATGATTTCACGCCCATCGGCGTGCTGGCGGCCGTTTTAGTGGTGTTCGCCATCCTCACCAAGCACAACGAAATCACCGCGTTCAAAGCATGCGGCATCAGCACCCACCGCCTCACGATACCCATCCTCGTAGCCTGCCTCGGCCTCAGCGCCGGACTTTTCGCCTTCGATTACTTCTGGGTTCCCGACGCCGATCGCCGTCAGGATCAGCTCCGCTCCATCATCAAGGGCAAACCCCCGCAAACCTACCTGCACCCCGAGCGCAAATGGATCAATACAGAGCACAACCGTATCTACAATTACGAATATTTAGAGCCCGCCTCGCTGGTGATGAGCGCCGTCAACATTTACGAAATCGATCCCGGACCGTTCCGCCTGAAGCGTCACATTTTCGCCAATCGCGCGCGCTGGGAACCGGCGCTCGACAAGTGGATTTTTCAGAACGGTTGGTTTTTCGATATCCAGGGCACCCGCACCACCGGCTTCGAAAGGTTCACTACCAGGACTTTTTCGGAGCTCGATGAGAAGCCCGATTACTTCCTGCGCGAAGCCCATCAATCCCGGCAGATGAATTTCCGGGAGCTCGCGGTTTACATCGTCGATTTGCAGCACAAGGGCTTTGATACCGTGTCTTTGCAGGTCCAGCTCAACAAGAAATTCTCCGTCCCAATGTTCGCTTTCATCATGGCGATGGTGTCCATCCCGTTCGCGTTTCTGGCTGGCAATCGCGGCGCCATGGCCGGCGTCGGCGTCAGCCTTGCATTGGCCATTACTTATTGGTCGGTTGACAAGCTGTTTGAACAAGTTGGGGCGCTGGGCCAACTTCCGCCCTCCATGGCCGCCTGGTCCCCGGACGTGTTATTCTCACTGGCCGGCCTATATTTCCTGGTTCGCATGAGGACTTAAATGGATGTATTTATAGCAGATGCCGTTCGCACTCCCATCGGCCGTGGAAAAGCCGACGGAGCGCTGCACAATGTTCATCCGGTGGATTTGCTGGCGCATGTCTTGAAGCCTTTCAAGTCGTATCCTATTGAGGACATTATCTGCGGGTGCGTCACGGCGACTGGAGAACAGGGCACCAACATTGGCCGCCTTGCTGGACTCAAGGCTGGCTATCCTATTGAAGTGCCAGGGCTTCAACTGAATCGCTTCTGCGGATCCGGCCAGCAGGCGATTCATTTTGCGGCGCAAGCCATCGCCGCGGGCGATATGGAACTCGCCATCGGATGCGGCGTCGAATCGATGAGCCGGGTTCCCATGGGAGCCGACGCGGCGCTGACGGAAGAATTTCGTGCCGACTTTCCCTGCAAGTTATTGCATCAAGGGATCTCCGCTGAAATGATCGCGGAAAAATGGGGCATCTCCCGCGAAGAAATGGACGACTTCGCGGTTGAAAGCCATTGCCGCGCGGCTTCTGCCCCCTCCGACGGGATAACTCCTTTCAATGGACTAGATCGCGATGAAGGGGTGCGCGCGAATCCCGATGTGGCGCGGATGAGGGCGCTGAAGCCTGTTTTTAGACCCGATGGTGTCGTAACTGCTGCAAACTCAAGTCAAATCTCGGATGGAGCGGCTGCGGTTTTGCTCGCCAGCGGCGCGGCGGTGGAAAAGTACGGCCTGACAAAACGAGCCCGGATTGTTGCAAGGGCTGTCGTCGGGAGCGATCCTGAGCTGATGCTCACCGGACCCATCGCCGCAACACGGAAAGTGCTCAAAATGGCGGGGTTAACCGCCGCCGATATCGACGCTTTTGAGATCAACGAGGCCTTCGCCTGCGTGCCGATTGTGTGGGCCCGCGAGATCCAGCCTCCTGCTAATCGCTTGAATATACAGGGCGGAGCGATCGCTCACGGCCATCCTTTGGGAGCCACCGGAGCGGTCCTGATGACGAAACTGGTCAACATCCTAGAAAGTACGGGTGGCCGCTATGGGCTGCAGTCGATGTGTATCGGCTTTGGCATGGCAACGGCGACCATAATCGAGCTTAATTGACGACAAAAGCAGTTCTAAGGAGCCTTATTTGACCTTAAAAGTCGAGTCTCAGGCCTAATTCGATCCATCGCGCGGCGTTGGTGCGATTCGGCGGAGTGTAGGTCTGGGTGATGACGCCGAATGTCGCCGGACTGGTGAAGCTGGTGCTGGGGTTGTTGAAATTCTGGTGGTTGAAAATGTTGAAGAAATCCGCCGAGAATCCCAGTTTCATCTTCTCGCCAATCGAGGTGGTCTTGCCGACCCGCACGTCGAAGTTCCAGAACGGCAGTCCGTACATCGGGTCCCCACTTCCGGTGCGGCCGGCAGAAGACAACTGCACGTAGTTGAAGTCGCAATAGGCCGCTCCGGGGTTGCTGAAGATATCCAGGTTCGTTCCGGATGCGCCTCCCACGCTTGATCCCACCGTTCCTTTGAAAACGCCGTTGGAGCACGTGGTTGTATTCGACACATTGTGGTTCACGCCGGTGGACGGAAGGGGGCCAGTGGGAACCATGTACTCCGTGGCTCCAATGGTAGAATTGCCTCCACCCCAGACCTGGCTGCCTTCGGAAACCTTGAGCGGAAGGCCGGTCCATGCGGCGACGATACCGGAGGTGTACCAGCCGCCAACGATTTGATCGACAACGCCTCCGCCGTGGAAACGGTGTCCCTTGCCGGCGGGCAGATCGTATTGATAGTAAGCGTTGACAACGTTCCGCCGGTCGTAAGAGGAGGGTCCGTACTGCACGCCCGGATTGAAGCTGTTGGAGTAGAAACCCGCGTTGTTCTGATTGGATAAACCGTCATCGAGCGCTTTGGCATAAGTGTAGTTGGCGCTGAAAGAGAAGCCGTGGGACATTCTCTTTGAAAGCGTCACAATCGCGGCATTGTAATTCGCGTAGCCGATGTAGGTCCGGATGAACTCGACCCCGGCCTGATCGCTGTCGTAAGCCTGGAGGCCCAATCCGCGGCGATAGTTGTCCAGGTTGGCAAACAGGTTTCCGACACTTCCACCCGTGAAATTAGCTTTGTTCGTGTTGACAATGTAAGCCGTCGCGCTGGCCGTGCCCTTCGCGGTGGCGAGACCGGGGAACTGGTTTTCAAAAAACGGCTCGACCGGAGCGGTTTGGCCGCTGCGAAGCGCGTTCGCGACCAAGTCGTATGCCTGGGCGAAGGTTTGCCCCGACGCTGAGTCCTTGAACATGTACGGGGCGGAGTTGACGTTCACCGCCTGCGGCAAATCCCGCGACTCGCGGCTGAGAAAGGCAACTTCGAGGATCATGCGGCCGGGCAATTGGCGCTGAACACTGAAGTCAAAGTTATAGCTGCGCCCGGTTTTGGTATTCGGATCGACTTGGAACGACAGGAATTCAGCGGCCACTCCTGGGATGATTGGGGACGTCGCGGCCGACGCGACTGGTAGCGGCAGCGTGCCGTCGGTTCCGACGCGGAAAGCGGCGAGTCCCGGATTGGCGGTGACGGCACCTGACGCGTTGCACCCCGGGCCACCAGCGCCCGTCGCGTTGCAAGCTGGAGCGTTCACTGAGATGTTCTGATCGAAGCCGATGCCCAGCATCGGAATCTCGACGCTTTGGACGGTATTCGAGCGATCGTAAACCATGGCGAATCCGCCGCGGATGACGGAACTCTTTTCGCCGAACAGCTTGTTCATAAAACCGTTCTTAATAGTTGGATTCCAGGCGAGAGCGACGCGCGGCGCAAAATCGCCGTAATCGGTGTTATAAACCGGCCGCTTCGCCGCGCCGACGGTCTCAAACCCAAAGGTGGGATTGTAGATGGTACCGGCAATTGCCGCCTGCTCTTTTTGCTGGAGGAACGACGGGCCCGAAATCAACGATCCCGACTGCGCGTTGATCATGATGGTTTGCAGGTTATTCTGTTCCGTCGGCGCGGTCTGAAAGCCATAAGACAGACCGTAATAAAGGGTCAAGGACGGCTTGACGCGCCAGGAATCCTGCACATAAAAATAGCTGGCGTATTGGTTGGTTACGTCGCGCAGGAACGTCCCGAACGGCTGCGGTTGAAGGTTCGCGTTGCGGACCGCCAGAATGCCGACGTTGTCGACCATGCCGAGCAGCGAAGCGTAGTACCGGTCCCAGTTGCCCAATTGGTTGGAAGGAACGCAGTTTGCGGTGATGCTGCTGCCACAGACGGCCGGTTCGTTGGCGGTGGGAATGGGCAGGTAAGACTGGTCTCCGTCGATCAGCGCAACCAGCGACGTAATCGATCCGATCACCTTATCGGCGCGGGCATGGGTGAAGTCGATCTTATCGATCTGCACTCCAAACCGGACTTCGTGCTTGCCGAAAATCTTGGTCATATCGTCGCTGATCTGTCCGTTCTGGCTCCAGGCAGCCTGAAAGCGCGCGCGCTGCGTATCCAGATCGATCGGCGAGTCGATGAAGCTGCTGACGCCGCTACCGATGGCAAGGGCAACGGGACCAGCGGAGGTCGCGGATCCAGGTATGGCCAAAATTCCCGCCGCTTTCGACGGCGGAGTCGCGTTGGTCTGGCTGGTGTCCCGCACCCAGCCGATTCGGCCCACGTTCAACAGTGTTGGCGAGATCTGCCAGGTGGCCTGAAGACTTGGCACAACGCCGCGCTGAGGGGTGGTTTCCACCGAGGCGGGCTTGCCGTTCAAGATTTCAATATCGCCCGATGCTACCTGGTCGCTGCGGAAGTAAGTGAAGGCGGCGTTTAACGTCAGCTTCGAGTTGACCATGTGATCCAACCGCATCACCCCGTAATCGGTTTGAATAGGCGTGGAAAGATTGGCGAAATAGCTGCCGGTATTCAAACCGTCGCCTCCGGCCAGGTTGGGGAGCGGCATATCCGCAAATTGCGCGGCAACCGATGGATCGATGCCCAGGCCGCGAGGATCGCAGGCCGTGCTTCCTGTCGAACCAGCCGGCGCGGCGCAAATGGACGCCGTTTTCAGATTGAATTGTTCCACTCCCGCGGGGCCCTGGAACTGGACGATGCCCTGCCGCAACAATGCGGTGGGCACGGTGCGCGTCACCTGCGCGACGCTCGAGAACCGGCGAGCCTCGTAATTGGCGAAGAAGAAGGTCTTGTTCTTGAAAATAGGACCGCCGAGGCGCCCACCGTAGCGGTTGTCATGGATGATGGCCTTGGCCAAACCCGCGCGGTTGTTGTCCCAGGTGTTCGAATTCAAATCGTTGTTCTGAAAGAACTCATAGAGCGCGCCGTGGAATGCGTTCGAGCCGTGGCGGCCGATGAGTGTGACCTGCCCTCCGGATGCGCGCGTCATGCTGGCGCTGGGGTTGGAGACGTTCTCGGTAAATTCCTCGACGCTATCGGCCGGAGTGGGAACGGATGTTCCGGTCGCGACGATGTTCTGCGTGATGTCGATGCCGTCCAGCGTGACGGTATTCTGATCGTCGATTGCGCCGCTGACTCGCATTGCCAGTCCGGCGCCACCAGCCACCACGCCGGGCTGAAGGTTCATCAATTCCGTCGCATTGCGCTGCAAGGTGGGCAGGCGCAAAATGTTCTCGGTGGCAATCGTGTTGCCGATCTGCGCATCCTGAGTCTGCAACTGCGTTGTACCCGCCGCCGTTACTTCCACGACATCGGTAGCGCCCCCGACATCGAGCTTCACCACTACGTTGCTGGTCTTATCCACATCGACGGTGAGATTCGAAACGGTTGCGGTGCGAAACCCCTGCAACTTCACCGTGACCCGGTACTGGCCGGGTACGACGGAGGGAAACCCGTATTCTCCGGAGCCGTTCGTCATGGTGACCGCGGTTGCATTGGTGTCGGCGTTCACCAAGGTAACTTCCGCCTTCGGCACCAACGCGCCGCTGGCATCGGTTACTGTTCCCACGACCTTGCCGGTGGTGGAGGATTGGGCGAAAGCACTCGTCATGAAGAACAAAACGGCGGTCAATAGGAACGCCGCCCGAATCAGAAAACGAAATTGAGTCATTGGTTTAACTCCCGCTAGAAGATGTTTGGATCTCGACGTGGCCTTACCTCACCCTGTGCACCACGAAGTGCTGAAGATTAAGCTACTTTACAGCAGGATTGCAACGGCGACAAGCGATTTCTTACAAACAGACCAAAGGGCGCTAATCCAGCCGGTCCGGGGGTTACTTTTGGCGTAGATTGGCCGTGGGGGGGGAGCAAAAAAGAAAGGGCGGCCGCAATGGCGACCGCCCCAAGAATCGAGCTTGATTGACCGCAAATATCGCTTAGAAATCGAACCGCAAAGCGCCCTGCATGAATCGCGGATTCGACACCGTCGAGGTGATCTGCCCGAACGTCTGCGGAGTACTGATGTTGAAGCCAGGCGCCGCAAAGTTCGGGTTGTTGAACAGATTGTAGGCTTCCGCTCGGAATGAAACCGAAGTCTTTTCGGTAACGCGGAACTTCTTGACCAGCGATAGATCGACGTCCATGAAGCGCGGTCCCCGGAAGGAGTTGCGGCCTGCGCTGCCGATAAAACCTGCCGCCGGGAAGTTGGCGGGGTTGGTGATCGCGGCGATCTGGGCGGCGCTTAAGAAGAACACGCCGTTGCCTTCGCGAGTCACGCCGCCGATGTTGCGGCTGCCGCTGTAGTTGGCCCAGGTATTCACATCCGCCGGCCCGGTGGCGCGGCCGGAACTGAGCGTGATGGGCGCACCGCTGGTCCAGGTCCACAGACCGCCCAGGTCCCACCCACCGACAACGCGATCCGCCCAGCCGGGCATGCCGCCGCCGAAGCGATGGCCCTTCCCGACGGGAAGTGTATAGGTGATCGAGGTGTTGAAAACGTTCGGGATATCGTAGCCTGAGCGACCGACATTTAAACGCCAGTTGGAGTTGTCGATGGGCTCGTTGAAGCCATTGCCCTCGCCGGCATAGTCGTCGATAGACTTGCTGCGGGTATAGTTAGCAGTCAGGCGCACCGCGCCCACCTGCCGCCGCAGACTGATCTGGAGCGAGTTGTACCAGGACCGGCCGTTATTGTTGCCCTCAATCGCCTGGAAATATTGCGGATAGTTCCGGAGGTAAAACTGGGAAACACCGGCGGCGGCAAACTTATTGAAGTTAGTCGGGACACTATCGATGTTGTCGGCGCCGAGCCGGATCTGACCGGTCAACACGTTGCTGGATCCGAGCGCGCTAATCGCCGCGGCGGGAGATCCGAAGATCTGAACCAGGGTATTGGATGCCGGGACAGCCGCGCCGCTGGCCTGGAAAGCCTGGAGCTGTTGGAATGCCCCCAGCATGTTGGGATAGATATTGTCCTGGTTCAAATCGTCGGCGTAAAACAGCTTGACGCCGCGGTTCCCGACAAAGCCCACGTCCAGGACAGTGCCCTTGGCGATCTGGCGCTGGATGTTCAAATTGAACTGCTGCACATAGCCAGTGGTCAGATTCGGATTGAGAAACACGATCGAGGTCGACCGGGTCGCTGGAAGGGTCAGGACCGGAGCGGCGGGCTGCGCGGGCGCGGCCGGATTGTCGGAGAGTCGCACATCGGCGCCGGCGGCGGCGTTGGGAAATACCGGCACGCTTTGGGAAAAGCCGGGAGTGTTTCCGTCCACCAGACTGGCGACCGCGCCGATGATGCGATCGCTGTAAATTCCGTATCCGCCGCGAATCGACATCTTGCCATCGCCCTTGGGATCCCACGCGAAGCCAAATCGCGGCCGAAAGGCAAGATAGTCGTTCTTGTAATACTGATTGGTCGGCTGAACGGTAAGGTTCGCGATCGGGTTGATGAAGTTCATGGCGCTGGCCTGTTGGAGCGTTCCCTGGAGACCATTCTTCTCGGCGGGATTCGCATTGTAATCCCAGCGCACTCCAACGTTGACGGTCAGATTGCGGCGAAGCTTCCAATCGTCCTGCGCAAACGCGCCGATTTCGTGATACTCGAAATTGCGGGTGCGCTGCGTTCCAGCCGCCTGGAACGTTTTCAAGTTGCTATAGTACGTTGTCGTGATGGAAGAAACGCGGCCCAAAAGATTGTTGTAGTAGCCCTGGAGCCGGGTGAGATCGGCGGCGGAGATGTTTGCCGCCGCCGTATTAAAACCAGGGATCGTCGGGGTGTCTCCGTTCGCGGTAGCGGAGAGAGATACGTTGGGGAAAATTCCGGCGGAATTGGTACCGAACTCATCGGTCCATTCGGTATTGATGCCAAACTTGATGGTGTGATTGTGGCGAACCCAGGTCAGGTTGTCGGTGAACTGGTTGACGGGCGAATTGCGCGCCTGCGGGAATGCCGCGAGAATCGGGTTGGTCCAGGTATTGGGGATGATCGCTTCGCCGGCGATACGCTCCGGCCGGAGGAAGCCGACGGATGCGCTTTGATAACCATAACGGAATTCGTTAATGAAGGTGGGGGAAATTGTCCAGTCATGACCGGTCGACAGGCCCCAGCGGTGGCCACCCTGGGTTCCCTGGACTCCGCCCGGGAAGGGAGCATCGGCGCTGTTCAGACCGTCGATCGAAGAGTTCCGCTCCCAGCTTTCCCGGAAGAAGATGTGCTGCTTGGCGGTCATGTTGTAATCGCCCTTGATAGTGAACTGATCCTCAAGGCTGCCGTTGGGGCTGTTAAACCGGTAGCCGAGGGTATTCAATCCGTCACTCGTGCCGATATTGTTCGCCTCGGGGTAAAGCTTGAGGAGCGCGGCAACCGACGGATCGATTCCGAGATGGCGGGGGTCGGCGTTGAGGATATTGAACTGCTGGATGGTTGTCGTGCCGGGCGAAATATATTGAAAGATGCCCTGTTTCATCAAATCCGAGGGGACCAGGCGATTGCGCACCAACTGCTGCGCCGTGCGGCGGCCCTGGTAGTTGCCGAAAATGAAGAGTTTGTTGTGCTTGATCGGTCCGCCGAATGAACCGCCAAACAAATTCTGAATGAATACCGGTCGTGCAACGCCAGAGCTGTTGTTAAAAAAGTCGTTCGCGTTGAGATCCGTGTTGCGGAGGTAGTCGAAGGCGTTGCCGTGATAATGATTCGTGCCGGAGCGGGTGATCAATTCCACCTGTCCACCGGCATTGCGCCCATATTCGGCTTTGCCGCCGTCCGATATTACCCGGAATTCCTCCACGGAGTCGGAATTATTGGCGGTGAGCGAGAGACCCAGGCGAGGAGCCACGGAGTCATTCGCATCGATGCCATCGAGCGTATTGTTGTTGCTACCCTGGCGGAGACCGTTGATGTGCGAAAAGCTGGTGTCTCCTCCCGCCGAACTGCCGCTCTGCGTGATCTGCACACCGGGGGTCGCGTAGATGGCCAAGGTAAGCGGCGTGCGCCCCAACTGCGGAAGCGTATCGATATCCTTAATCGTGATGGATTCGGCGACCTGAGAGTCCGCGGTCCTGACCGCGACAACATTCGCCTCGACCTGAACGCTTTCCGTTACCTGGCCAAGCTGCAATTTAATGATCTGCGAAACAGTGGCGCCGCTCTCTACATCGATGCCCTTGATGACGGTCTGCCGAAATCCAGAGGCTTCCACTGTCAGGGTATAGGTTGCGGGTTGGAGAGCGGGAATCACAAAGTTTCCGCTCGCATTGGCAGTGGTTTCGGATCTGGCTTGCGTCTGATCGTTCGTGGCGACGGCCTTTGCGTTCGGCACGATCGCGCCTGAAGAATCCTGAATGGTGCCTTCAATTCGGCCTGTAGTGGCCTGTCCAAAAGCGATAGCGCCCATCGTTAAGACGATGACCGACAAAACACCTGTTGTTATTTTTTTAGTCATGTGTCCCCAAAGGAAGATGCGAGAAGATTTCTACAAAAACAAAGACGACCCTATATTGTGCAAGGGTACCATCTGGGGTGCGCCAGCTTCAAGTGGGTACAGAAGCAATTTTGTAATAATCGATACAAAGTAGAGGGAATAACGCTAAAGTAGTCGGTCCGGGGGTTACTTTTAACGCAATCCGCTCGCTACACCAGGGTTGATTCCTTTTGCGATTCGGCGAGCATCTGCGCGGCACGCTTCTTGGTTTGCACGATGCTTGCTTCCTTGATTTGCTCATAGCCCCGGATCTGGTCCGGAAGCGCGGCGATTTCGAAAGCTCGGGGGTGATCGGCATCCATGACCTGGGTGATGAGGTCGCGATACCAGCCGATCAGGCCGCGCTCCATCCGCCGGTGGGCGGCGTATCCGAAAATGTCGAACGGGCCGCCGCGCAGACCTTTCATCGCGGCCAGCATTTTTAACGGGCGGCGAAACCAGGAACCTAGCGCGAGCTTCTTTTTGAAGCCGAACCTTCTTAAGAGGGGAGGATGCAGGTTATAGCAGATCGATTCGACTTGCGTCCACGTTTCCTTGATCTGGCTTTCAAACGACGGCTTGGTGAGCAGCCGCGCGACCTCGTACTCATCTTTATACGCCATCAATTTGTATAGATTGCGGGCGACGGTGTCGGCGAGCGCCGGAGCGCGACGCTCGACATCGGCGACAAAATCAGAATACTGCCGGGCGTAGGCCACGCTCTGGTAGGCAACTAACTGGTCGACGCGATCGAACTCGACCACACGCTCCTGTTTGGGCGCGAGCAACTGCTCCACCGACGCGGCGTCGTGATAATATTTACGGCCCCAGGTGAAGACTTGCAAGTTGCGTTCAATATCGACGCCGTTCAGACGGACCGCTTGCTCGATCGCATTCAAGGTAAGAGGGATGAGGCCGCCTTGCCACGCGACGCCGAGCATAAAGAGATTCACGGCCATGTGGCTTCCGAACAGGCCTTCGGCGAGGCGAGTGCCGTCGACCACGATGTTGCGGCCGCGGCGGGTGACGAGTTGCACGGCTTCGAGCATGCGTTCCGGGCCGGCAATCGGGGTGCGGGAGCGAATCGTATCGATGGTGGGGCTGACGTTGGTGTTCAACACCGCGGTGGTTTTATCGGGCGACGCGGTTTTGAGGAGGTCGGCATTGGCGACGCCGATCAGGTCGAAGCCGAGAATCACGTCGGCGTTGCCGGTGTTGGTGCGCGCGGGCGCTTCGACGGGACGGCGGCTCAGCAGGATGTGCGAGACGACTGCCCCGCCCTTCTGCGCAGTACCGGTCTGATCGAGGGTCGTGACATAGAGGCCGTCGATCCAGCCGGCGGTCGCGAGCAGAGCGTTGATGGTCACGACGCCGGTGCCGCCGATTCCGGGACAGACGATGCGATAGCCGTCGTTCACCGACGCGATTTCGCGGGGCGCGGGGACATCCGCATCGGGGAGTTTTGGCAGAGCCTTCCGGCGCAGGCCGGTGCCATCCTTGATTTTCACGGTGACGAAGGAAGGGCAGTCGCCGAGGGCGCACGAGTAGTCCTTATTACACGAAGATTGGTGGATGCGCATCTTCTGGCCCAACTCGGTGGCTACCGGATTGAGGCTCATGCAATTCGATTGCTTCACGCAATCGCCGCAGCCTTCGCAGACTTCTTCGTGGATCATGAGGCGCTTCACCGGCTCGGCATATTTCCCGCGGGAGCGTTTGCGGCGAACCTCCGCCATGCACTCCTGGTCGTAGATCATGGCGGTGACGCCTTTTTCCCGGGCCAGTTCGGCGAGGGTTCGTTCCAGCTCCGAGCGGTCGCGCAGTTCGGCGTTCGAGGCGAGTTCTACATATTGATAGCGCGCGAGGTCTTCGGTCAGAACGATGGTGCGGCGCACGCCTTCGGCTTCGAGTTTTTTCGTCAACTGAGGGACGGGGAGAGCGCCGATCGCGTCCTGGCCGCCGGTCATCGAGACGTGGCCGTTGTAGAGGATTTTGTACGTTATGTTGAGGCCGCTCGCGACCAGCGCATTTACGGCGAGCTGTCCGGAATGGAAGAAGGTCCCGTCGCCGATGTTCTGGAACATGTGATCGTGGCCGACAAACGGAGCCATGCCGATCCAGGTCGCGCCCTCACCGCCCATTTGCGTCAAGTGCGAAAAGGCGCGGCCGGAATCGGTGAGGCGCATCGCCATGGTGTGGCATCCGATACCTCCGCCTCCGACCTGCCCTTCGAGCAGCAGCGTTGAACGGTTGTGAGGACAGCCGGAACAGAAATTCGAGGCGCGAATCGAAAGTGGCTGCTCGCGCGGCTTTGCAATGATGCTTTCGAGAAACTGCACGCGGGCGGCGGCCTTTTCGGTCTTGATAAGACCGCCGATGGCGCGGGCGATTTTGTCGGGATCGAGTTCGCCGGAGGGAAGAAACAGCGGTTTGCCCTGCGCATCGGTCTTGCCGAGAATCATGGGCCGCGCGGCGCTGGAATATAACGCGTCGCGCAACTGCAATTCGAGGAAGCTGCGTTTTTCCTCGGCGACCAGGATGGTCGTGAGGCCGTCGGCAAACTCGCGTGCGAATTCCTGATCGAGCGGGAAGGTCATGCCGAACTTCGCGACGCGGATGCCGAGGTCTTCTAGTTCTGTCTCGCCGATACCGAGATCGCGCAGCGCTTGCGCCATGTCGTAATAGGCTTTCCCGGCGCTGACGAGCCCGAGCCACGCTCCCGTTTTCCTGCCATGCCAGCGGTTTACGCGATTCAAACGCGCGAATTCGAGGACGGCCTGCAGGCGGCGGGCGTTGACTTCATATTCGAGAGCGAGCGTGATCGGGGGAACCAGTCGCGGGTCGACGGTCTTCGTATAATTTTCGGGAATGCGTATCTGGGGAAGATCCGGATCGAGCATCACGGTGCTGCCGGCGTCGCAGACGTCGGTGACGAGTTTTAAGCCCACCCAAGCGCCGGAAAATCGCGAAATAGCGATGGCTAAGAGGCCATAATCGATGATTTCCTGCACATTACCGGGGAATAAGAACGGGATTCCGGCGTTCAACAGGCTGAAATCGCTCTGGTGCGGGATGGTCGAGCTTTTGCAACCATGGTCGTCGCCGGCCAGGACCAGCGCGGCGCAATTTTTTCCGGTACCGGCTAAATTCGCGTGGCGGAAAATGTCGCCGCTGCGGTCGACGCCGGGGCCTTTTCCGTACCAGATGCCCAGCACGCCGTCGACGTTCGATTTACCGACCACCTCGAAAATCTGGCTGCCCATGACGGAGGTCGCGGCCAAGTCTTCATTCAATCCAGGACGAAAATGGATGCCGTGTTCGTCGAGCAGCTTCTGGGAACGGCCCAGCGCCAGGTCGTAGCCGCCCAGCGGCGAGCCTTCATAACCCGATATAAACGCGCCGGTTTTCAGCCCCGCGCGGCGGTCGCGGCGCATCTGATCCATGGGCAATCGGACGAGTGCCTGGATGCCGGTGAGATAGACGCTGCCTCGCTCAACGGTGTACTTGTCGGAGAGGAGCATTCCACGTCGTATCGTATCACAAGGGTGAATCCTGACAATGAGAAAGGATCATGAGGGAAGTGCACGAGCGCTGGGCGACGTTTGGACCTACACCTGCTTTGATAGAGCCCGGGGGAAAGTGATAAAAATATGATTCGACTGAAGAAAACAGCTCGCCTGTTACTGCTGTTGGTGCTCTGCTCCTCGTGGGTAACCTGCGCCTACGGCCAATCCTATCGTTCGCTACGCACGATGACGGGACAGTCGGACGAAACCATGTCGTTTTTTGCCTGGATCGTTCTCGGTCTGATCGCAGGGTTCATCGGCAGCAAGATCGTAAACAGGAGAGGCGAGGGTATCCTGCTCGACATCCTGTTGGGTGTTGTCGGCGCTTTTGCCGGTGGCTGGCTGCTCCACATCTTTGGCGCCCGTGGGGTAAGCGGCCTCAACATCTACAGTCTTTTCGTAGCGGTTATGGGCTCCGTGGTTTTGCTGGTTCTGTATCACCTCGTCATACGGCGAAGGTCCTGGTACGGTTCTTAAGCGAAGGTTCCCGGGCGTCCGCCAGCGTCGTATAGTATCAAAGCGTGCTGACGCGAATCGTTTTTTGCTTTTTGTTGCTAGCCGGATGCAGCGGCCGCAAGGAGCCAGAGGTACGGATCGCGATCGGCGGGCAGGCGCAGTTGATTTATCTGCCGGCGACGCTCGCGCAGGAGCTCGGCTTCTATAAGAATGCAGGACTCAACGTCACGCTGCTCGATTTTCCCGGGGGAGCGAAGTCGCTCGAAGCGCTGATGGGCGGCAGCACTGACGTGGTTTGCGGATTTTACGACCACACCATCCAGATGGCCGCGCAGGGGAAAGACTTGCAAGCTTTCGTCGCGATGCTGCGCTACCCGGGGCTGGTTCTGGTGTCGCCGTCGATCGCAGCTATTGAGGGGCTGAAGGGCAAGACGGTAGGAGTTTCCGCGCCGGGATCGTCGACGCACATGTTCCTCAACTATCTGCTGGTCAGACACGGCATGAAGCCTGACGATGTGAGCAATGCATCGATCGGCATGAGCGCGACGGCGGTAGGGGCGGTAACGCATAACAAGGTAGACGCGGCGATCATGACCGACCCGGCCTTGGCAATGGTGCGCAAACAGATGCCGGGCTTGCACATTCTGGCCGATACGCGGACAGAGGAGGGAGTGCGAGCGGTATTCGGGGTCGAGAGTTATCCGTCGGCGGTGCTTTATTCGAAGACGGAGTGGGTGGAGAGGAATCGCGAGGTTGCCAAGCAGCTCGCGGGCGCGATCACGCGGACGCTTTCCTGGATGCGCTCGCATACGCCGGAAGAGATTCGCGCAGCGATGCCCGCGTCGTTTCGGACGGAGGACGCGGCGACCGATGTCGAGGTATTGCGGACGGCGCAGGCGATGTTGTCCGTCGACGGGAAATTTACGCCGGAGGCTGTGGAGGCGGTTCGGAAGGTTTTGGCCACCTCAATCCCGGCAGTTCGGGATGCGAAGATCGATTTGGGGAAAACGTATACGAATGAACTAATTCCCTAAAGCTTCCGCCCTCGTTCGTCGTTCGATGGGTAGATCGAAGGGTTCATCCTCAACGATCCGGATTCTAAGTTCGTCGCCGACGCGAAGTTCGCTCCTGGCCCAGATTAAAAACTCGTCGTTTGCCAGGCCGGCTAAGCGCATCCCCATTTCATAGTAGTTCTCCGCTCGCCCAACAACGTCAACTAGTGTATTGAGAACTCCGTCTTTGCCGATACCGGCGGTGCATAGTTTGTTTCCGTTGAGATGAACTTCCAGTCCACGCATTCTACAATCCTAATAGATCGCTTCCTGCGGTCGCGGCGGTAGAGAGCTGGTTTAATGGGGGCGGTATGATTGGCTTACAGCATGACCAAGAAGACCAAGAGGGGAACCACCGCGCGTGGCCGAAGCATCATGAAGGGGCTCAAGGAGTTTCAGGAATTCCTCGAAGGCAAGAGGAAATTGGTAGTTCACCATTTCAACATTCCCGATCCCATCGACGTTCGCGCGATCCGTGAGCGGAGCGGCCTCACGCAAAGGGAATTTGCGAGCCGGTTTGCCATCAGCCCACGGACCTTGCAGGATTGGGAACACCGCAGGCGCGATCCCGACAGCGCCATTCGTGCCTATCTCACAGTGATCGACCGGAATCCAAAGGCCGTTCGACAGGCGCTCGAGAATCGTGCGAAATGACCTAACGGATACCGATGACCATCGAATCGGGTCCTACCAGGTGCTCCACGCGCGTCTCGCGGAAACCTGCCCCCTTCATCCAGCCCTGGCAGTCGGCGCCGGTGTAGTCGAATCCGGCGGGAGTTTCGATCAGCATGTTGAGGCTCATCATCAAGCCAAACGCGTTCTTGGAGCGGTCGTCGTCGATGATGCTTTCATAGACGATCAGCGCGCCGCCTGCGGGCACGGCGTCGTAGGCTTTGCGAATCAGCATGCGCTTTTCATCGATGCCCCAGTCATGCAGGATGTGGCCCATCAGAATCACGTCGGCGTGGGGGATCGGGTGTTCGAAGAAACTGCCGGGGACAAAGCGCAAGCGGCCGGCGACGCCCTTTCTTTCAGCGTACTCTTCAAAGATTGGTCCCACCTCGGGCAGATCGAAACCGATGCCTGACAAATGAGGATTGGCGAGAGCGATCTGGACCGCCAGGTCGCCCTGCGCCGTGCCGGCGTCCGCGAAGGTCTGGTAACCGGCCCACGGAAATTTCGCGGCGATGGCCATGTTGGAGCCGTGGCTGATGCCGCTCATCGCCGCCAGGAAGGACTTCAAGCGCGCGGGATCGGCATAGAGGGTTTCGAATAACGACGCGCCACCGGTGCGGACCTCGTTCTGCGGGAGGCCCGTGCGAAGGGCTTCCGTAAGGTGATTCCAGAAGCCGTATAGACGGTGGTTCGCCATCTCGAGCACGCCGCCGATATAGGACGGCTTGTGTTTGTCGAGGAACAGATCGGTCGCCGGAGTGTTGGAATATTCGCCACTTGACCGTAGCAGAAATCCCAGCGCGACCAGAGCATCCAGAAAATCCCGCGCTGAACGCGGATGGAGACCCATACGCCCTTGGATCGTCTCGAAGGACTGCGGCCCTCGGGCAAGATCGGTGAACAATTCCATTTCCACCGCGCTTAACAGCACCTTCGAGGGCCAAAATCCCAGGCCCACCTGCAAAATCGATTCCGGTGACGGATGGTTGCTCATGAGATTGTTGAGTATACATCAGCCTCGGACCCTCCGGTGGTGGTCTCGATTCGCTAAGAGCGCTTTGCGCTTTAAAGCGTACGCTTGGCTGTTCGCTCTGGCATGGAGTAGAATCTATTCATGCGCAAAGCATTTATGTTTTGTTGGAGGATGTGGGGAGTATTTAGACATTTCCTTTCTGTCCGCAGTCTCTTGCAGTGGACTGGAAAATGGGAAACCGTGGTAGCTTCTGCCACAGGTATCGGCTTGGCATTGTGGGCGTTCGTTAAAGGACTATCCGCGCCCGTCGATATCCTTATGGCGCTACTGGCGTTCGCGGCAACATCTGTTGCGTGGCGAGCGTGGAAATCTCCGATGTCTATGATGCATGGTCTCGGGTCGGAACATATTGTAGGAGCGCATGGATTGGAATTTGCTGGTTGGATACCAGCTAGTTCATCTCGCCTGCCAGTTCACTGGCCCACAGAATCCGAGAAATCGAATTGGTTAAGCATAAGGAATCCGCTTGTTGGTCCACCTATAGACGCCAAAAATGTGACGGCTTCGCTGGATTTTATTAATTCAGATGGTAAACAGAGAAGGATTATTCCAGAGGTTCTGTGGTGGGAAATAGGAGGAGTAACGCCCAAAGGTAATGAGCGGGTGGCTCATGCGCAACATAGCGTTGACATCCTGTCAGGAGACGATCAAGCGTTTCTATTTTTCTCTCAGGACTCGAACTATAGAGCGATTCCATATAAAGACACAAATGAGCCGCTGGAGCCGCTCTCTAACGACAGGTGGAAGATAACGCTTCGCGTTAGTTCTGACAATCTGGAAGGATTCGAGGCATCAATCACTTTCATCACAACGCGTGACGGCATAGTTTCAGATCGAGACAGCCAGCCCTTTACTAGGCTGCTATCCGTGCCGCCCCGACTCGGGTCAGTTCAATGATCTGTCCAATAGACCACACATGAGAACTCAAACCAGCAGCCATCGCCGGGGTCTTCTTAAGGGTTGTGTGAACGCGCCCGAAGTTGTACCACATGTAGAACATCGCCACTTGGTGAACATGGTTCTCCAGTTTCTTAGAAAAGCCGTTGGTAAGGCGAGTGAAGCGGCGCATGGACATCCGCATGGT
>PMOK01000190.1 GCA_003162425.1 Bryobacterales bacterium
CAGTAGTGGGGCAGGCTGCCAACGTTGCCAACCTGCGCGGGATTCCAGCCCAATGCCACTTGGTTTTCCCAAAACTGGGGATTCTGCCGTCACAGTGGGGCAGACCCCCAGGTCTGCGCGGGTCCCCCTGGACCCGCTCTTCGGCAACGGAATCAGCTTCCTTCAAAACCCGGCAAGCCGACGAGGGCGTCGGCTGAGGTCCAGGTGGTCCGCCCCACTAAGAATGCAAATTGAGCAATCTTGGGAAAACTAAGTGACATTGGGATGCCATCCTGTGCGCGGGTTGCTAACCGCGCAGTTTTCGCCGATTGCCAATCTGATTGACAATCAGCGCGCAGGTTACCAACCTGTTACCAATCTGCCCTACTCCGAAAAACTGACCACTGCCGCGGGGTATACTGTGGCATCGAAAATGGAAACGCCGGATCACCCCAACGACGAAACCGCTAGTATCGCCGCCGATGAAAACGCCACGATCGCTACCGGTGACGTCTCGCTCGCTGGCGATTCGGCGGCCTTTAACATCGGCCAGGACATCGGTCCATATCGTTTAGTAAAACGGCTCGGCCAGGGCGGCATGGGTTCCGTGTGGCTGGCGGAACAGACCCATCCGGTTCGCCGAAAAGTGGCGCTCAAGCTCATCAAACCAGGCATGGACACCGAGGAAGTGGTGGCGCGCTTCTCTTCAGAACGGCAGGCCCTAGCCATGATGGAGCATCCCGCCATCGCCCGCGTCTACGATGCCGGCTCAACCCCGGAAGGCCGTCCTTATTTCGCGATGGAATATGTCGAAGGCGTCCCCATCAACGATTACTGTGCCGCGCACCAGATCGGCACTCGCCAGCGTATCGAACTGTTCATGCTGGTCTGCGACGGCATCCAGCATGCCCACCAGAAATCCATTCTGCACCGCGATCTAAAACCATCCAATGTTCTGGTCACCGAACAGGACTCGAAGCCAGTACCTAAAATCATTGATTTCGGTTTAGCCAAAGCCATGGAATCCAGCGCCGAAGAGTTCACGCTGCGAACTCGCGTAGGCGTCATCGTTGGAACGCCACGCTACATGAGCCCGGAACAGACCGACTATAGCGGCGCCGATGTCGATACGCGCACCGACGTTTATTCCCTCGGCATCATTCTTTACGAACTGCTGGTAGGCACACCGCCTTTCAACCAGGAACTTCCATTTGACGAACTGCTGCGAAAAGTTCGCGAAGAAGATCCCGAGCGTCCCAGCAAATTGGAGAAACATCTCTCCGCCGATCTGGATTGGATCACGCTCAAGGCGCTCGAGAAGGATCGCGAGCGCCGCTATCGCTCCCCGGCCGACCTGGCCTCCGATCTGGGACGATATTTGCGCAGTGAGCCGGTAGAAGCGGCGCCGCCTTCCCGCACCTACCGCGCCGGCAAATTCGCGCGGAAACATTGGGCCGGCATGACCATAGCGGCCGCGTTCGTGATCTTGCTGATCGCCGGAATTGCGGTAAGCGGCTGGCAGGCCATCCGGGCCACGCGCGCCGAAAGAGTCGCAACCGCCCGTAAGCTGGCTGCCTATGCCGTGCAGAATCTTCCTTTAGATCCCGAACGCAGCGTAATTCTGGCCATGCACGCCGTCGCGGCCACGCTTCGCTTCCGCGAGGCTGTAATCCCGGAGGCCGAAACTGCTTTGCACGCTGCGATTCTTGCGGATCACGAACTGTTCACTCTGCACCACCAGGGACCCGTTTTCGGATTGGCGTTCAGTCCCGATGGCCGGCGCCTGGCCACCGTCAGCGACGACAAAACCGCCAAGCTCTGGGACACCGCTACGGGCCACGAGATACTCACGTTGAAAGGTCACCAGGACCAGGTTTGGAGTGCGGCCTTCAGTCCCGACGGCCAGCGTCTGGCCACCGCGAGTCTCGATAAGACCGCCCGCGTGTGGGATGTCGCAACCGGCCGTGAACTGCTGACCCTGCGCGGCCACCAGGGATCGCTCTCGAGTGTCGCCTTCAGTCCCGATGGTCGGCAAATCGCCACATCGAGCGACGATAAAACCGCCAAACTCTGGGACGCCACCAGCGGCAAGGAATTGCTCACACTGCGCGGCCATCAGGACGGCCTTTCGAGCGTGGCCTTCAGTCCCGATGGAAAACGCGTGGCTACTTCCAGCCAAGACAAAACCGTGAAATTGTGGGACGCATCCAGTGGGCGCGAGTTGCTCACCCTGCGCGGCTTTCGCGATCAGCCTTGGAGCGTGGTCTTCAGTCCCGATGGCCGGCGCCTAGCCACTGCCAATCACGATAAGACTGCAACCATCTGGGACGCGAACACGGGACGCGAAATTCTGACTCTGCGTGGTCACCAATACGAGGTCTACAGCGTGGCCTTTGATTCCGATGGGAAACGCGTGGCCACATCCAGCCTGGACAAGATGGCGAAAGTGTGGGACGCCGCGACGGGCGAAGAATTGCTGACGCTGGCGGGTCACCAGGCCGGAGTTTACGGTGTGGCTTTCAGCCCCGACGGCAAACATCTTGCCACAGCTAGCCTGGATTCCACCGCCAAGCTGTGGGCTCTTGATCCCCCTAGCGAGTTCCTCACGCTCTATGGTCATCATGACAAAGTAACCAGCGTGGCATTCAGTCCGGATGGAAAACGCCTGGCGACATCCAGCAACGACCACACGGCGAAGGTTTGGGACGCTTCCTCTGGCCACGAATTGCTCACGTTGCGGGGTCACCAAAACAACGTCACCAGTGTCGTCTTCAGCCCCGATGGAAAACGGCTGGCCACAGCCAGTGCTGGAACCACGGCCCGCGTCTGGGATGCAACCAGCGCACAACAATTATTCATTTTGGATGGCCACGACGACGCCGTTTCGAGCATCGTCTTTAGTCCGGATGGCCGCCGCGTTGCCACCAGCAGTCTCGACAAGACGGTCAGAGTATGGGACGCGTCGAACGGGGATGAATTGTTGAAACTCAGCGGTCATCAGGACCGTGTCTGGGACGTCGCTTTCAGCCCGGATGGAAAACGGCTCGCCAGCGCGAGCGCTGACCAGACGGCGAGGCTGTGGGACGCAGCCACCGGGCACGAGCTGCTCGACTTGCGCGGCCACCAGGATGAGGTGAAAAGCGTGGCCTTCAGTCCCGACGGCAAACGCCTTGCGACGGCCAGTCAAGACAAAACCGCGAAGCTCTGGGATGCCGCGACCGGCCGGGAATTGCTCACCCTGCGCGGCCACCAGATGCTTTTGCTGGGCGTCATTTTCAGCCCGGATAGCCGTCGGCTGGCCACCGTCAGTTGGGATCGCACCGCCAAGGTCTGGGACGCATCAAGCGGCCAGGAGCTGGTTACCCTCAGCGGCCATCAGGATGCCGTTACCGGTGTCGCCTTCAGTCCGGATGGAAAACTTTTGGCTACGTCGAGTTTCGACGGCGCAACGCGCGTCTACATTCTCAATATCCCGGACTTGTTTGCGCTCGCACGCACCAGAATCACGCGCGTCCTGACTTCCGCCGAGTGCAGAGATTATTTCCAAACGGAAACCTGCCCATCTCTGCCGTGATCAGCATCAATAGGTTATAACCTATCAGTCAATAAGTTTGTGATTGGCTATAACCTATCGCTAATAGGTGCTTACCCCACAAGGATGTAAACACTTGCACGTCAATGTACTACTAGACCTGAAAATCTTTGCAGCCCGCGACCATTTGTGGGGCGGACCCCCTGGTCCGCGGCCGACGCCCACGTCGGCCCGGTCTTGTTGCGGCTATAGCTGCCCTGTGGGGCAGACGCTTCCGTCTGCCAACTCGACGATCATTCCGATCTATGAGATTCCCACCGCCCTGCGCCAACTGCTCGCGGACACCAATGCGTGGATCGAATACAAGGCGTACCCTCCCGATGAGATCGCAGTACGCTTCCATCACCGATTGGTGCAGATTCACCCGTTTCCCAACGGCAACGGCCGCCATGCCCGTCTCATGGCGGATCTCCTCATCATGAGACTCGGCATGGAGCGGTTTTCATGGGGAAGGGAAAACCTGCGCAATGCCGGCGCCCTGCGGAAGCGCTACATCGCGGCCCTCCAGGCAGCCGACCAACACGACATCCGTCCCCTGCTCGCGTTCGCGCGCTCGTAGCGATATGGAAGAGAATAGAGATATGGAAATGAATCGGCGGAGTGTAACACGGTGGCCCTGGATGGCGGTAGCCCTGGCGGCGAGCTGCGTTTGTCTGGCCGCATTTCCCACCGCCCTGTTTCAGAAGAAGATCGCCAAGCCGCTCGCCCCCGATTTCACAGTAAAAGATTCCACAGGCGCCGATCTTCGTCTCTCCAGTTACAAAGGCAAAGTGGTGTTGCTGAACTTCTGGGCCACCTACTGCGTGCCTTGCCGAACTGAAATCCCCTGGTTTATTGAGTTCGACAAAACATACCGCGACAAGGGCTTCGCGGTAGTCGGAATCTCCATGGATGAGGACGGGTGGTCGGTCGTCAAACCCTACCTGGCCGAAAAGAAAATCAATTATCGAATCGGACTAGGCGGCGAAGAGTTGGTCAAACTCTACGGAGGCTTGGACGCGCTTCCGGAAACGTATCTGATCGATCGCGAAGGCCGTATCGCCGCGCATCATGTCGGCATGGCGCCGAGGGCCGAATACGAGAAAGAGATTGTCCAAGTTCTGGGCAAGTGATCGTGGCGCACGCACTCTGCGTGCCGCGTTCACACTCGTGTGAACGCCTGGGATTCGGTCGCCATCGGATCGGCGTCCTCAACGGAGTCAGTTTTCCGCTCACTTCAACCCTTCAGCGATCCACAAACTCGATATCCCGTGTCCAAACGTGTAGACGCGCGTTTTACCGTCGGGAGTGATCAACGGAAGCCACGCTGCATGCCAACCCCTGGGATTGGGATCCTCGCGCCACAGCGTGCGGCTGCCCGTCTCTATGTCCACCCGGTCCGTCCTGCGCGTGTCCCGGGAACCAAACGCTTCCACGAAAACTGCTTTGCTATCCGCTGCCCAACCCAGCACTTCATCGCCGGCGGTGAGATTCGGTATCGGCTTGGCCGCTGCTCCCGATAAATGCCTGACCCACCATTTGCCATCCGATTCCAGGGTGAAATAGTGCTCATCATCGGGCGCAACGTGCAGCCCTATGGACCCTGGCGGCGGCTGCGCGGCGCCGGCAAGCTGCTTTGGCTTCCCTCCCGCTACGTCTCCGATAAACGCGACATGCGCGCCGTTCCTTGTACCAACGAAGACAAATCGAGTGGAATCGTGCAGCCACGCATCGTGAGTTGGATTCTCAATCCCATCCGCCCGCACCGTATATTCTTCGCCGGGCCCGGTTGGAACATACACGCTCTCGGACGCGCCGTTCTTCTCGCGTGAAACCGCCAGCCATTTTCCGTCCGGCGAGATACCGCCTAAGTAGGGCTTGCCGTTTTCGAAGCGTACCGGCAATGAGTCTCGTAGGAAGCGCACGAAAAACTCGTGGCGATTGGAAGTAAAGTCAAAAAGAGCCACGGCGGTCCCGTCCTCGGAAAGACCAAACGAGTATGTGTTCAGCCACGAGATGTCGCTGGGCTCGGCCCCGTCGCGATACAGCATCACCCGCCGGAAGCTTGTTATCTCTGTCAAAAGAGCCTTGCCGCTCGGCGAAATTCCCAGCAGCGCGACATAGCCGGGATAACGGGCCAGCAGGCGTCTTGTGCCGTTCAAGCTCAGGCCGTAAATCACACCCAGCTCGCTCGATTCCAAAGACGTGTACCAGATCTCTTTCCCGTCCGGCCTCCAAAGAATCGGAAAACTGGTAAGCTCTCTTCCGGCTACGCGTCCCAATTGAGTAACTTTGCCGGACCGGTTCACGCCATTCGCGAACCATTGGTTTACCTTGCCGGCGTTATGCGCGACAAAAGCCACGCTCGCGCCATCCGGTGAAACGGCGCATGAAAAAATCGGATGGTCGCTCTCGAACAGCGCGTGACCGATAGGATATTCCAGACGCTGCCTGTTGCCCACACGGCGAACGATAGCCAGCTCGCTTCCATCCGGCGACCACTGCGCGCACACCACCCGATCCAGCACCTGGCGCGGTGCGCCGCCCGCCAAAGAGAGGCGCAGCAGCGTGCCCCCGTCCTCTCCCGAGGATGTGAGGAGAGCCAGTTCGCCTCGGCTGGATATGGACTCTACGCGTCCGCCCGCGGGGATGCTGAGCTCGCGCGTCCCTCCCGCGTTGTCGATCAGATAGGTGTGCTTCACACCATCGGTTGGCGTAAAACTGTACAGCGGCAGCTCTCCATAGAAATACGCAGCGCTGACATTGCCATCCGATGTGACCACCGGAGTATAAGCCGGCCAGCTGGCGGCACGCCGCGTGTTGAGCCACATCGCTGCGACGACGGCGGCCGCCGCCAAAAACAAAAAGCCTCCAGCCACTAGCCACCAGCGCGGAACAGTGCGGGCTTTAAGCGGGCCCGGCGGAGGCCAACTTGTTCCCGAGACTGCCTGAATGGCGAACCCAAGATCGGCGGCGGACTGGAAGCGGCGCGCGGGCTCTTTTTCAAGGCAGCGTCGCACGATTCGTTCCAGGCCCGGAGAAATCTGCGCTTCGATATCGGGCGGATCGTTTTTCAGGATGGCGTGCATCACCTCCACCGACGATGCTCCGGTGAAGGCTCGCCGGCCCGTCAACATTTCGTAAACAATCACGCCGGCGCTGAAAATATCGGAGCGTGTATCCACCACCTGGGCGCGCACCTGTTCCGGCGACATGTAACCCACGGTGCCCATCACCACACCCGGATTCGTGACGGCGGGCTCAGTTGGGGTGGTATCGGGATGACCGCCGGTTGATGAAAAAGCTTGCCACGCCAGCCCGAAATCCAGGATTTTCACCCGGCCTTCCCGCGTCAGCATCACGTTCTCAGGCTTGAGATCCCGGTGCACGATGCCGGCGGCGTGCGCGGCGGCGAGACCCTCTGCCATTTGCGTGGCGATCTCAATCACTCTGCGCGCCGGTATGGGGCCCTGGGCGATGGTATGGCGCAGCGACTCTCCGTCCACCAACTCCGACACGATATAAGCAATGTCGCCTTCGCGGCCCACATCGTAAACCGAAATGATGTTGGGATGATTCAGAGCACTGGCCGCCCGCGCTTCCCGCTCGAATCGAATGGCGCGGTGAGGTTCGCCCGAGACATCCTCGGGCAGGATCTTGAGCGCCACATCCCGGCCGAGGCGCGAGTCGCGGGCGCGGTAGACCTCGCCCATTCCACCCGCGCCGATCTGCGCGAGGATCTCATAGGGGCCCAGTTTGGAGCCGGCCGGGAGCGCCATAGTTGTTCAACAAGCTTACCAGTCCGGCAGCTCGCAAACTTGGCCGCCGCGTCGCACCGTCGAAAACACTTGGTCTCGGATGGACGAACGCAAAGTGGGGCGGACCCCTGGGCGGACCCCCTGGTCCGCGGCCGACGCCCACGTCGGCGTGCTGCTGGTATTTGTCCGATGCTCGAGGTAGCGGGTCCAGGGGGTCCGCCCCACCCGCTGGTCGAAGGTTTTCATTCCGTTGGATGGGCTGCAAGCCCATGAGATACACTCATGGCGATGCACGGGTGTAGTGAAGATTCACCCTGGACACCCGCTAGTTCCGGCAAGGCCTGCGGCTCTCGATCCAGCGTTTTTTTCCCATCGCGGCCCAACAGCCCGGAGGACCGGAGACTTGTCAGATCGCCAGATCGTAGCGGAATGGTCTGTGCCGGCTGCTCTTCCAAAAGTACGCGAGAATGATCACGCTTGCCACTGCCGCGTAAGCACACCACAGCGATGTGAACGCGTACCGCTTTACCGCCATTACGATCAGCAGAATAACCAGATTCGCCGCCCCGAAGACGACCATGTCCCTGATTTTCGAGAAGAAGAGCGAGCCGCACGTTGCGATCACGTACACCACCGCGACGGCCTCATTATTCGTAGCCGGATTAATGTACACGATGCTGTTCCCCCTGACGAACACCTGCAGGGGATAGGCCGTCAGCGCCCATAATATATACAGCGTCGTTGCGCCGCCGATTACCAGAAATGGCAGCATGCGCCTGCGGCTTTTCCGAGTGGGCTCGAACAGCATCACGCTAAGCGGCAGCAGAAATGGAAGCAGCCCCTGCGCGTAGAGCATGAACGCCGCGCCCATATCATGCGCCACCGCCGGCGAAGTTCGCTACCGCTGAAAAGCACATTTTTATCTACTAAGTGTATCTGGTCACCGGATGGAGCTACGGGCCGAGGGCCCGGCCATGATCCTTCCTTGCCTGCAGCCAGCGTGATTGCCGTGGCGCCAGGCGCCGAACCGTCGATCCACTGACCATCCAGCACTTTCCCGCTGGTGGATCCACTTTCATCACATAGGCCTCGCTGATGGCCGTGATGTTGTCGGGCCAGCACGGCTGCGGTATCCAGGAGAATATCGGCGGAGGCGCTAGCGGCGTCGTCGAGAGTACAGAGAGATCGACAGGAGGAGAGTAAGTGGACACGACTCCGCCCACATATACCGCACCGGAAGAATCCACTTGGACGCCGCCTCCGCCGATAGGAATCGAAAACAGCAAATTCGCCCCGGTCGGATCGAGCTTGGTGAGATAGCCCGAGTAACTGTTCGGCGGGGTGACGGTGAACGGAAACTTCGCTCCGAGCAGGGTGCCGGTGAGGTACGCGTTACCCGCGGCGTCGATCGCCAAGCCTGTGTTCGTAGTGGATCCAGCCGCACCTGTCGGATCATTGAGGCCCGTCGAGTAAATCAGCTTTGAGGCCGCCGGATCAACCTTGGTCACATGTTGCAAATTGCCGCTGATGAGGAACGTGCACGCAATATCGCCGCAACCACTGTAACCTTGCACCAACGCGGTTTGGTATGCGCCCGGCGTCGTCGGGTAATCCGTTCCCGGACTGCTGCCCGCCAGATAAATATTGCCTGAGGCATCCAGCGCGATCGAGCTGCCGCCAATTCCGGTGGCTGAAAAAATCACGTGGCTGGCTGCGGCATCCAGTTCCATCAGGAACCATCGATTCGTCGAGTCGGCGACGCTATAGGCTCCCGACGTATGCGGAAATCCGCTGGAACTCGCGACGCCGCTGACCAAGATTTCACCTTGAGGCGTCACCGCGATCCCGCTCGCTTGGGCCATGGTTGCGCCGCCGATGAGAACGGAGAATACCACTGCGCCGTCGGGACTCAACTTGGCGACGAACGCCCGCGTGTCCGTGCTGCTTCGAGGAGCAGTCCCAAGGGCGCCGCCGGCGTTCGGGAAATTGGGATTGGTTGTCCATCCGGCGATGTAGGCGTTTCCTGCACCGTCCACCGCAATCGACGATAACTGATCGTTAGCGGCGCTGTCGAAATACGTCAGATACAGATATTGACTGGCCTTCGGATCGAGCTTGGCCACGACGGCGCTGGTGGTCTGCGACGCCGGGTCGATGACGGCGCTGCCTGCCAGGTATACGTTGCCCGCCGAATCCGATGCAATAGCGGCCGGGTTGAATCCATCTTTCAAATATGTCGAGATGGCCAGGTTGGCCGGTGTGGCCGTTCGCACGATTACTGCCGCTAAGAAAAGAACGCCGAGTATTTTCATGCAAGTCCTCTGGAACTAGAGAACGCGGGTGTTTCATTATAAATTGGAAGAGCGGTGGATGGGTGACCGATCCCGCAGTTTTCTTTTCACCTCCAGCCCAACAACTTAGACCTAGCTCGCAAGCGACCCACACAGCCTCCTGCTAAGCTCGAACCGGAATGAAACCGAGCGGCGCCCAGCGTCTCAATCTACGAAAAACGTCCGCATTTTTCCTGACGCATCTTGAATTTTCGACACATTTCCTCACCGCGGAAAACAATAACACGCAGGAATGCAGCCGGTTACGAGCAACGCTCTCAAAAACACAAGAATCGCCCGATGCGTCAGGAAACCTCGCCAGGGTAATATGGATCGACGAGGTGTCAAATGGCGACCCTTTTCCAGGATCTGCGTCACGCGATTCGCATGCTTCTAAGAAGCCCCGGCTTTGCGCTCGTGGCCGTACTTTCTCTAGCGCTCGGCATCAGCGCGACCACCACCATCTTCAGCGCCATTGACGCCATCCTGCTGCGTCCCCTCCCCTACCCAGGCAGCGATCGCCTGGTGTCCATCCTCAACACCTCTCTGAAACAACCCGGCAACGATTTCGCGGTCTCCGAAGCAGATTTGGTTCGTTGGCGAAAAGAGAACAGCGTTTTCGAGCAGATCGAAATAACGACGCGGGGTGCGGAGATGAACGCTCTAACCGGCGCTGGCGTCCCTGAGCGGATTGGACTTCAAACCACCACACGCGGTCTGTTTCGCATGCTCGGCGTACAGCCAATTCTTGGCAGCATCCTTACCGAAAAGGATGCGCAGCGCTTCCTCAACAACGACGTCGCCATCAGCTACGAATTCTGGCAAAGGCACTTCGCGGGCGACCCCAACATCCTGGGGCGGACCTTCATTATTGACTTTGGCGAAACAGCAAGCGTAGTGGCGGTGTTGCCTCGTGGCTTCGATTTGTTTGGCTCCATCCCAACCGACGTATATCGATTGATGTCCGTGACTGACTTAAATCCCGAGGACGCTCGCTGGCTAACCGGGTTAGGAAAACTCAAGCCCGGAATAACGGTCAAGCAGGCGCAGGCATCCATGAATGTCGTTGCCCGCCATCTGGAACAGGCTTATCCCGATACGAACAAGGGTCTCGGCATCAAGGTTGAATCTCTGCAGGACGGGCTCTTCGGATTTTCCCGGCGGATTCTCTATCCCTTGTTTGCGGCGGTGGCGTTCGTGTTGCTCATCGCATGCACGAATGTCGCAAATCTGTTGCTTTCTCGCGCCGCCACCCGCCGCAAGGTGATCGGCATCCGCGCGGCGTTAGGCGCCAGGCGAGCCCGCCTGATTCGGCAGCTGCTGACCGAAAGCGTCCTGCTGTCGTTCGGTGGCGGACTCCTGGGTTCGCTTCTCTCCATCTGGGGCATCAAGCTTTTCGTCGCTCTCGCCCCCGGCTGGCTGCCACAAACAAAATTAATCACCATGGATGCTCGGGTACTCACCTTCACAATCGCCGTCACCGCCGTCACCGGGATTCTGTTCGGCCTGGCACCCGCATTGCGCGCCTCCAAAACGGATCTGAATGATTCCTTGAGAGATGGCGGAAAAACGTCGGCTGCCGGGTCACGGCATCGCACCCGCAGCGCGCTGGTGGTTACAGAAGTAGCGCTGGCGCTGGTCTTGCTCGCCTCCGCCGGACTCATGCTGAATACCGTTATTCGCGTCCTGCGCGCCGATCCAGGCTTTCATCCCGATCATTTGCTGACGCTGGAGGTCCGTCTGATAGGAAGCAAGTACTTCGATCCCACCAGCCCCGATAAGTCCGAGCTGGACATCGTCACGCCTCAAGTGGGTTTGTTTTGTGGGCGGGTCTTAGACCGGCTTCAGGCGCTGCCAGGAGTGGAAGCCGCGGCTCTGACAGATTGGCTTCCTATGTTAAAGGACGCAGAGCGCCTGAGTTTCGATTTCACTATCACTGGGCGCCAGGCTGTCACTAGGGGCGATCGGCCCCGCATCCATTTCAGCGCCGTCAGTCCGAATTATTTTCAGGTGATGCAGATCCCCTTATTAAAGGGTAGAGAGCTGACGGTGCGTGACGGGGAGGCTGCCCCCTGGGTGGTGGTGATAAACGATGCCATGGCCCGAAAGTTCTTCCCCGGTCAAAATCCAGTCGGTCAGGTGATCACGCTGGATAACGAAGCGCTTCAGCGCGAGGAACGGCCACGCGAAATCGTCGGCGTGGTGGGCAACGTCAGGCAATCCCGATTAGCCAGGGAATCGGCTCCCGAAATATATGCGCCGTACCCGCAGCAAGCGCGACACTGTAACCCAGCCCAGACGGAAATGCGGCTTCACAAAAGCCTCGTATTGCGAACCACCTCAGAATCGAAAAGTTTCATCGACAGCGTGCGCCGGGCCGTCACGGAAGTTGACCAGGATTCACCGGTTTTTGGAATCACCACCGTCCAGCAAACAATCTCGGAATCGGCAAACCTGGAACGCTTTTACACGCAACTGCTGGGAGGCTTCGCGCTAGTCGCCCTGCTATTGGCTGCGATCGGCATCTACGGCGTTATTTCATATTCGGTAAACGAGCGCCGGCACGAAATCGGACTCCGCATGGCTCTGGGCGCGCAATCAACTCAAGTACTGCAACTCGTGCTCAAGGAGGGATTAATCCTGTCTGTGGCCGGTGTTGCGATTGGCCTCGCGGGTTCCTTCGGCGCCACACCCGTCCTTTCCAGTTTCCTGTACGGAGTGAAGCCGCACGATCCGGCTACCTTAACGCTAGTCTCGCTTTTTCTAGTTGGCATCACCATACTAGCTACCTATATCCCCGCTTTCCGGGCCACGAAGGTCGATCCCATGGTGACGCTCCGCCACGAGTAGCTCTACCGAACCGCGACCGTAAGGGAGTCGGTGCCGTGCGATTTCTTCAGGCCTTCTCCGGCTCGGAAACGCGCGCTACTATATGGTGATGGAAAAGGCCCTCTACGAGGCGCGGCACGCTCTACGGCGTCTGCGGCGCAGCCCCGGATTCTCGGTTGCGGCGCTACTCACCCTGGCTCTGGGAATCGGCGCCAACGCCCTAATCTTCAGCGTAGTGAATGCAGTATTCTTACGCCCGCTCTCGTACCGCGACGCCAGTCGCCTGGTTTGGGCCACCGAATTCTTTCCGAAGTTCAATCGCTCCATGGTGCCGGCGCCCGACTACGCCGAGTGGAAGCGGCACAGCGCAGTATTCGAGCGAATAGAGGCCATGGGCCCTACCTTCGGCACGAATCTGATCAGTGCGAAGCGGCCGGCTGAACGCGTTGAAACAGCCCACGTGACGCCGGGCTTCTTTGCAATGGTTGGAATTCCGCCGCGCCTGGGCCCGGGCTTCAACCAGCCCGGTCTTCCGGTAGCCATCGTGAGCGACGCGCTGTGGCGCGGATATCTTGAAGCTGATCCCGCCATCGTTGGTAAGAGCGTCACTGTGAACGGCAAGCCACTCACGGTTGTAGGCGTAATGCCGCCTGGTTTCGTCTACCCCGATGGTTCGGATGTCGCGCTTTGGCTGCCGGACGCCGTGCTGCC
>PMOK01000228.1 GCA_003162425.1 Bryobacterales bacterium
GAATAGAACGGCTCCCTGCCGCCGCTCCGCCTGCCAAGCTAATTTGAAATGGTGTCCGCGCGATGATCATGGGCCAGGAAATGTTCGATCGCCTTCAGCCGCTCCGGCGTCCCGATGTCGTAAAACCGTTGAGCCGTGACGTAAGTTGCCAGCTGGCGCTGTTTGATGAGTAGAGGAAATATTTCGTTCTCCAGCGATGTTGCGCCGGACTTCGGAATCAGGTCGAGACACGATTTTCGAAAGGCAAGGACTCCGGCTTCGACGTAAGCCAGCGAGTTCCGTGAATCTTTTTCATAAATCATTGCCAAGCCATCCGGGCCGACGTCGACATTGCTCTTTACCGAAGTGTCGCCCAGCCGGTTGTCGTAAACCACCATCACACCAAGCACCTTACACTCGACCAATCGGTCGAGCACGGCGCGATATTCAATCGGCAGATAAGAATCGCCGTAGATCAGAACAAATGTGTCAGCCAGTAACGGGCTCGCCTCGCGTAAGGCGCCCCCGGTGCCCAGGAGCTGGGGCTCGCGCGAATACCGGATCGAGACCGCAAAGCGGGTACCGTCTCCGAAATGCTCTTCGATCTGTTCGCCGAGATCTCCGTTAAGTATGACCAGGTCCGTGATGTGTTGGTTCTGGAGCAAGCGCACCTGATGTTCCAGATACGGCACGCCCGCCACGGGAACCATCGGCTTCGGCACAGTTTTGGTGAGTGGCCAAAGCCGCGTCCCCAGCCCGCCGGCGAGAATCACGGCTTGCATGCGGGGAGCGCTCCGGCACCGGCAGCCTCGTTCATCGCGGCGAGCGTGCTTCGGATCGCTCTCGACACAGCTTCCGCGGAATTGTGGCGGGCCTTCCAGCCCAGCCGGTTGATGGCGCTCACATCCAGACAAAACCGCGCAACATCACCAGGCCATCCGCCATCCCCGCCGGCGAACTCGTATTCGACGCCCCGTAACCCCATCGCCTCCGCCACCATTCCCGCGATTGCGGTTACTTCCAGCGAGTCATCGCAGCCCAGGTTGTAAATGTTGACTGGAGCCCGAGCATGTTCCACAACAAACAACATCGCCTCCACGCACTCCTCGCTCAGCAAATACGATTTCGCCTGCTTGCCATCTCCAAGAATAGGCAGCTTGCGTGGATCCTGCCTCAGCTTCAGGATGAAATCGCCGATCACCGTTCTCCCGCGCTTGCGGACTTTCGGTCCCACGATGTTGGCGAAGCGGAAGATCCAGCACTGCATTCCGAAGAGGTTCTGAAATGCCGAAATCAGCGCCTCGCAGCCCAGTTTTGTGGCGCCATAAAGTGAGATCGGATGCGGAAAGGCAGCTTCTTCGGGAATCGGCTGCAGCTTGGAGAGGCCGTATACGGCGGAGGTGGAAGAAAACGCCAGTTTTCTCGTGCCGTTCCGCCGCATAGCTTCGAGCACATTGTACGTACAGAGCGTGTTCTGCCGCAGATCCTTGTTGGTTTCGTCACCTTCCGAGAATTTCACGTCCGGATTTGCAGCCAGATGCCAGACCATGTTCACGCCCTGTATCACGCGATCCATGGCGGACGGCTCCTCGAGATCGGCCTCGACGAATCGGAAATTGCTTTTGCCCAAGACGGTAGCCAGATGCTCCATTTTGCCGCTGCTGAGATTGTCGACCCCGATCACATCTTGGCCGCGCGCCACCAGCGCTTCCGCCAGCTCGGAGCCGATGCAGCCAGCGGCCCCGGTGATCAGGTTTTTCATGGAGAATTTGCAGTATAGTATAGCGTGTGCCCATCGCGGTACTCGTCAGCCAACACCCCGCGATCAACCACGCCGTGATTCTCCGCGAGATTCGCGAGTTGCGCAAACAGATGGAGCTGCGCACCGCGTCCATTCGCGCACCAGACCGGCCGTTAGACCGGCTTTCCGCGGAAGAGCGTGACGAAGTCAGTCGAACTTATTTCGTCAAACCTCAGGGATTCGCGGGCGCGCTGGCGGCCGCGACGGGAACATTCTTTGCCCGCCCCGCCTCTTTCATCGCCGGGTTTTTTTATGCGGTCAGGCTGAGCCGGTTACGTCCTCTCCAGCTTTTCAAGAATACAGGTTATCTTGTCGAGGCTCTCATCATCGGCCAGTGGATGAAACGGGAGAATCTTCGGCATTTACATTCGCATTATTCTTCCACCGTCGGCCTGCTTGCCAAGCAGGTGTTCCCCATAACTCTGTCGTTCTCGTTTCACGGACCCGATGAGTTCCACGATCCTACAGGCTTCTGGCTGAGACAAAAGATCGAGGCCAGCGATTTTGTTCGTGCCATCAGCTATTACGCCCGGAGCCAGTTGATGTTGTGCTGTGGTCCGGAGCACTGGGACAAAATCGAAGTTGCCTACATGGCCGTGGACCCGGACGTCTTTTCAGCCAAGCCGTTCCGGGATGCGCCCGCGGCCATCGAAATCATTTGCGTGGGACGTCTGGCTCCGGTCAAGGCGCAGCGCGTTCTGTTGTCCGCGCTGGCAATGCTCGTCCGGGATAAGCGCAGCGTAATGCTGCACGTTGTCGGGGGAGGACCGGATCGGGAGATCCTGGAACATTATGCCGGCTCGCTGGGCATGCGGCCGTTCGTTACGTTCCACGGCTTCACGCCACAGGACAAACTGGACGAACTCTACCGTCGCGCGGACATCTTCGCGCTCCCCAGCTTCGCCGAGGGCCTTCCCGGAGTTCTGATGGAAGCGATGGCTATGGAGATCCCCTGCGTCGCCACGCGCATCACGGGCGTGCCGGAACTGATTCGGGACGGCATCGACGGCCTGCTGGTTCCACCTTCGGATGCGGACGCCCTGGCCCGGGCCATTGCATCGCTAATCGACGATCCTGCTCTACGCCGCCGGATCGCCAAAGCCGGCCGGGAGCGCGTGCTGGCGAGATTCAATCTCCAAGCCAACTCTCGCCACCTTGCCGGCATTTTTGAGCGGAGGGTTTCCGGTAACGGCTAAACTGCTGAGCATCAATTCTGTCCTCTGCTCGCCACGATCCGATACGCGCTGTTCAAACTCCCGTATCCCCAAGTAATTCTGTCATTCTCGCCGCTTTGCCTTGAGGCGTGCGATCGCGTTGCGGCAGGACTTAGCGCCCAAGATCCCGGTTCTTATGGCGTTCGGCTCCCTTGTAAGACGTTGGCGTTCAAGCATCGCAGCGGCATCTGCAAGCACTTTCTGGTAGCGGCCGAGCCACCCATTCCAACCGTCATCCCGCGGGACGATACCGAGCCGGATCAGCTGTCGCGCCCTCTCGCGGAAGTTAGAGCTTGACGATGGAAGCTTTCAGTACCCATGGAAACGGCACCTTGACTGTCATTAAAGAGAAGAGTTCGACAAGTTTCGAGGTGGAGCAGAACCTTGAAACGATGAACGGCGCTCGAACGATCGCGTTCGACAGCAAGACGAACCATATTCTCACCATGAGTCAGGAGCGCGGAACGGCGCCGCCGCCACCGCCTGGCGGAGGCCGGCCGCCACAAGGGACACCGGTTCCCGGCGTAATTCCGATCAGTGCGAAATCGCGACAGTCCCGCGACGGTGTCACGTCAACTGACGGGTAACGCCCTACACGCGGACATGGCAGATTGAACCGACGCTCCCGTCTCAGTTCGGTGGTTTGCCGACAAACCAGTGAAAACGCCCGGCCACAATCAACAATGTGCGTTTTTCATTCCCTGATCCGGTTGGTGGCGGCAAGCGACTGTCAGCAAGAACCTACTTGAGTTCATGACAATCCTGAGCCCTTGAGCCCAATTCGCGACGGATCTCAGCGGTTTGCACTGCTGGACGCTCCTCACCGTTCGTACCTGCTTCTATACCCTCAAAGGGTGACGCTCTTTCGATATCAGGGCATAGCGACCGGTATTGTGGTGGTAGAGTTTATGAGAAGCAACCATGCGGCTCACACCAATCTTGCTGCTGCTTTCCTTTGCGGCACTGGCTCAAAGGGGAATCGACCCTACATTCTTACGTGCCGATCTTCAAGCCACGGGTGAGCGGAAGACCGATATTTCAACCGCGACCTGTCACTACAAACCCTTATTCGGTGATGGGGCCCCCAACGCGTCCGCACCCGTGGGCATTGTGCGCTACGGCGAAGCCACAGTGGATCCTGCGGGCTCATGCGCCATTGTGAGTTACTCCAATGAAGAGCAGGTCTATGTTGTTTTAGACGGGGCAGGCATCGTCCGCTACGCTAGCGGAAGCGTGCCTATAAGGAAAGAGGATTTTCTCTATCTACCTCCAACCGTTCGACACGGCCTCCAGAACCCCGCCGGTGAGCCACTTCACGTCATGATCATGGGGTTTCGTAGTTCATCCATCCCAAAAACCTTGGCCGCGCTTCCGGACGTGGCTAACATTGAAGATGTCCCGCTTCAAGCGGTCGGTGGACATCCTTCATCAACGCGGTATCGGTTGCTGATGGGCGATATTTACAGCAAGCGAGACCGCATCGCGGCTGCCCACACGCTAACGAGTCTCTTCCTTATGGAAATCGCGCCGGGTGGCACGAATCAACCGCATCACCACGAACGCGAGGAAGAGATCTACTTGGTACTCGAAGGACGCGGAGAGATCGCCGCCGGAAGCGGCTTGGATGGAATCGAAGGGCGTTTTCCAGCCCAAACGGGCACTGCGTACTTCTTCCGGCTCAACTGCACGGTGGGCTATTACAGCGCGCCGGGGGTGAGTTCGCGAGTGCTCGCCGTAAGGAGCTGGTACCCCGGTATGGAATTACCGGGTATGGAGCATTGACACGTGTGCCAACCTGCTGCTTCGCTTCGCCTCGCTTCTGATATCCGACAGTCAGTTCGCGAGCGGAGGGCCGCCCGGCAGCACGATGGTACTTGATCCCGCCGGATAGGGCCGCCGCGTGGCCGTGAACTTCGCGTTGAGGTATTCGCCCATGTAGAGCGTACCGGAGAAGGCATCGCCGGAACCTGTACCCGCAAAGATGAACGGTACCGAATCTCCGCTGCCGCGCTCGACGGTGTTGCTGCGAAATTTTATCTGGCCGCCTTCGATGGTGCCTTGCACGTCGCGCAGGGAGGAGTCGCTCTTGTGCGAGCCGCTAACGCGGCCTCCGTCCTGCTGCAAGAACAGCACGTGCCGGCTCTTGCTGCTGAAGAATTCGACGTCGACGTCCCAGCGTCCGCTGAGATTCATTCCCGGTGCAGCCGGTTCGGGCCGCGGGCTGCGCTTTCTCGACAGCACCTCGTAGATGCGGTCAGCCACTACCTTATCGTCGCCCGGCTGCATCATCCAAGCGGTTACGGAAAGCGAGGTCTTCCCGTTATCAGGCTCGCCTCTGTTCTGGCCGAAGCTTCCTCCGGCGAGTGCGATCCGGGGCTTGGTACGGGCCAGTTCTTCGGCTACTTCCTCGCCAATGACATGCAGCTTAGCCGAATCCCAACTGACTATCAGCGTGGGGCTGTGATTCGAAAGCCCCGTTGGCTCGCGAACCGACGTCTCGATGCCGTCAATGGCGGATACGCGCTTCGAGATGGTGTCCAGATAGGAAAGCCACTTCTTCCACTCGGCATCGTGATCGCGCTTTACCCACGCTTCCACGGCCGCGAGAAGACCCAACATTTCCTCACGCCCGACCTTGTTATCGCGGCCCGGTCCATGATGGGGCGAACTGGCCTGCCAAGCCGACATCAGGAGATCCTTGCGCCCCAGCAGGAGTCCCGAGCACTGCGGACCGCGGATCGCCTTACCTCCGCTATAAGCCACCACCGTTGCGCCGCGCTGCAGGTGCACGTTGGGAATGGTTAGATTCTCGGCTGCCGCGTCCACCAGAACGGGAATGTCTCTCGGCTTGGCCAGCTTGGCCACGTTCTCGAGCGAAAGGGGCCCGGAAACTGAGGGCCCGCCGGCAGTGAGGTAGACCATCGCGGTGCGAGGGCTGAGCGCATCGGCGAGTTCTTCCGCCGTATCCACAACGATGATTTTGACGCCGATATTGCGCACGGCGTGATCGTAGACACTGCGCGAACTACGCGGAATGACTACTTCGGTTTTGTCGAAGCCGGTGAGATCCGGAATGCGGATCAGCTTCTCAGGATTCCCGCCCGCCACACAGGCGGCGGTCACGTGTTTGAGCCCCGCTGCGCAACCGGCCGAGACCATGCCCCACTCGGCGCCGGTCAACTCAGCCAGGCGCCGTCCGATGCCTTCGGCCAGCTCGTCGTACTGCACGAAATACCGGGCCGCGTACTCCATTGCCGCGCGGGTCTCCGGGGTTTCGACAGATGCGCCGATGATGGTGAACGTCCCGCGGCAATTGATGACCGGTTCGACACCGATGGATTGGTAAATCTCCGGTCCGGGTGTGAGCGGGCCGGTGGTGGCGCCTTTGGCCGCAGATGTGCCCAACAGCACGGGCCAGAGCAGCGCATTTCCAATTTGGAAGAGCTCGCGGCGTGTTGCCCCGTCTGACTCTTTCTTCGCGGGTACTCCAGATTCCTCGTTATCCATGAATCCTCCACATCCTCGCGGGAAGTCCCCACGCCAAAAAAGAATGTATCACGCCTGACCAACCGCCCGATAACCGGCAGGCCGCCACGTGGAAATCGCTGAGGCCGCTGGACCAAGGTCTCTGTTCTCACTCATCCTTCGCTCCATCGCGTGAGCCAAGTTTTCGTTTTCTGCCGGTTCCGTGGGCCACCTGAAGTTGGGCCAAATTGAGAACGGAAAGTCGGCCAGCATCCGGCAACCCCATTGGGACTTCCACTTGAACGAAAAACGCGCTGTCGTTGCTTGTGGCTCGCCGACCAGGGCGTCCCACGCGGGATACGATCAACTCGGCCTCCGCCGCATGCAAAATCTCTGCATGGTACTCGCTAAGCGATTGCGCGAGGGAGTTCGTCGCGGAGAAATCTCTTACAGTGTCCGAATATGGACGCGTCCTCGTGTCAAAGTGGGCTCCCGGTTCCGAGTGTGACACGATCCTGGTTTATAAAGAGAGGCTATTTGCGACCGTGATCTCTATTTTATTTCGTCACAACCACAAGCGCGATCGAAAACTAAATGCCGGCCCCAGCATGGTCGCTATAGCGCGCGGAATCGCTTCCTCAGTGCTATTTACGAGCCGGGTTTTCAGTGGGCCTGCGACGCTGAGAGTTTCAGGATATTGGGCAAATCCCGGTTGCCCTCGTGGCAGGCGTACTCAAAGGGCGGGTGTGATACCCGGGTCATGGTGAGTTCGCCCTTCCAGGGCCGCGTATAGGCCGTAGGATCCTCTACTTCAAAGCGGTAGAGAATGATATTGGCGTCGAGCAAACTGAAGCGTTCCACAACGTGCATGTTGCGGTCCCAGCCATACATTCCCCCGGCGTCCCCGTAGAAGCCGCCGGCATCGTTGAAGTTGGTGCTATCCACCACGAGCGTAGCGCCTTCCCAGTGCCCCACCGAATCGCCCAGCCACTGCCTGATATTCGATGGCAGATGCGAGCGGCGATCGAGCCGGATGATTCTCGCATCGTGGACCATTTCCGCCTGTACCATGACCGCATCGCCGGTCTGGATGATTTGATAATTGCTGTTGTAGCGGTAGGGAATCATGGGCGGCACGGAGGTTGGAAAGAGCAGGCATCGATCCTGGAGCCCCATATCTATCGCCGCCGTCGGATTGTGAAGACGTTCCAAGCGATCCCGCTTGGCGGCGGCCGCGGAGGGAGTGAGGCTGGGAAGCAAGCCATTAGGAGGATCGGTGATGATGGAGGTCCGGAGGCTGGGCAGCATCAGCGAACCGGTCTCCAACCGGCTCAGCGGATCGTCATCCGCGCCGCCTGTCTTTCTTTGTAATTGGGCCGCTTGTTCCGGGGTGTAGAACGGTTGGTCCTTCAGCCGCGCGGGCCGCTCGAGAGGAATGGCGGTAGCGGAACTCCAGAAGCCTTCAAAGTCAGGACGTAGGCTCCCAGATCGCTGTGGTGTTTGCGCGATGACGCTCAGTGCTGCAGAAAAAGCCAGAGCCCAGAAGAAACGCGATGTGTTCCGGCGGCTGCTCGATTGTTTGGGATTCACACCCTATTATGCCGTGAGTGAAGCGCTTTTTCGAGTGCCGCGTGCTGTGGGCTGGCCGCGCGGGCTCCGTTATGTCCGCATCCATTCCGGTTGCGCAGCCGTGTCATTGCGAATTGAAGGCGGATGAGAGACTCATAGCGTACCCATGCCGTTGCTGCTGGCGCCCCTATCACGACGATCCAGAACAGCAGTAACCACAGCAACCCTTGAAGAAACTTCTTTCCCAAGCCCTCCGCCTCTGGCTCTGACCTTAGAAGGGCGCGATAAATTGGTTGAACCAACAGTGCCACTGCAATTGCCAAGAATGGGTAAGTGAAATTTAGACCACTGAGAATCCGCTGTACCTTGTTCCGAACCTCGCTGTCACGGATGAGGTCCCCTGCAAGGCCGAAAGCCCACTGACCTATAGAAGCCTCAAATACCGACAGCGCCAAGATCGTTAAGTGAAGCACGAGAAAAGTCATCGCAACGGCCCTGAGTGTGGATGCTTCCGGCGAACCTGCGGGTGCGAATCTGTTTAGGATGTGCACAAACCATACAAATGGAATCGCGGCCAACAAAATGTAAAGGGCTCTCTGCACTTCTCTCGGCGGAAGCATCTCCAGCGCGCGGATCTTTTCAACGATGCTCTGTGTTTGATTCGATATAGTCGAGCCCCCGGTGCTATCGCCCTGATCAGCTTCATCGGGGCTCGGCGCAGCCGAACTTGTCTCCGGGAACGTTACACTCGCCAAATCTAATGCATCGCTCCCGAAACTCTGTTGAGATGCGTCCCACGTCATGGTATCTTTGGCCTGGTCCGACGGTGTTATTCGCGGCCGGATCTGGCCATCCGGGGCCGTCACGGTAACGGCGTCCCCGGAGAGTTGAAGAAACGTATTGGCGAGAGACGACGGAGCCCGCTTGAGCCGGATGCGCACTGCCCGGGAAGGTCGAGAACCCGTCAGTTCAAATTCGAGTGAGCCATTGACAGCACGGGCCGTCGAAAGCTTCGCTCTAAACCTATGGTCGCCTGCACATGCGACGCCGAAGTCCTCCTGTTCCTCATACGTGGGTTGCTCCAGAACTAGGCACGTACCGAAAACCTGGTAGTGGGTCTATTTGAAATCGCCCCCTCTTGACCGATTCCGTAATCCATGCAACGCTTAGGTGTATGCCAAAGCGGACACGCAGTACTCCAAAACTTGATACCGTCCAGAACGCTCGACGCGTTTTCATAGAAGCCACGCAAACCACGGAACTTACCATCGTCCAGAAGGTCATGCGGGAGATGGGGGCTAAAGGTGGCAAGATCGGCGGCAAGCGCAGGCTTGAAACCATGACCGATGAACAGCGCAAGCGGAGCGCACGTAAGGCCGCTAAAGCGCGTTGGGCAAAAGCGAAGAACGGCCAATAAATACCGGCCTGATAGCACTTTCCTGTTGACTATGCGAAAGCGGTGTCGTATAGTTGAGTCATGGCAAACGTACTCAGCATCGCAAAACAGACGGCAATCATCACCGCGCTGGTCGAAGGCTGCTCCGTCCGCTCCACGGCGCGCATGACTGGCCTGTCGAAAGGCGCGGTTCTGCGTACCTTGGTGAAGGTCGGTAAGGCTTGCCAGGAGTACCAAGACGCGACCATTCGCAACGTGCCGGCGAAGCGCGTCCAGGTCGATGAGATATGGTCGTTCTGCTACGCCAAGCAGAAGAACGTTACGCAAGAGATCTGGGATCGCGTCGGCTACGCTGGGGACGTTTGGACCTTCACCGCGATTGACGCGGACACAAAGCTTGTAATTAGCTGGGCCGTGGGCCGGAGGGACGCGGGGTGTGCAGCGGACTTCCTTCAGGATGTTGCAGGACGTTTGGCGAACCGAATCCAATTGACGACGGACGGACACCGGATGTACTTGACTGCTGTTCCGGATGCTTTCGGTAACCGAATTGACTTCGCCCAACTCCACAAGATTTATGGCAACGATCCTGAGGGACAGACCCGCTACAGCCCCGCACAGTGTCTGGGGACCAAACGCGTCGAAGTTATCGGCAATCCGAAAGAAGAACATATTTCGACTAGCTATGTCGAACGGCAAAATCTCAACATGCGGATGAACATGCGGCGCTTCACGCGCTTGACGAATGCGTTCAGCAAGAAGCTGGACAATCACATCGCGATGATTGCGCTGTTTCACATGCACTTCAACTTTTGCCGCGTTCATCAGACCCTTCGGGTTACTCCGGCGATGGAAGCTGGCTTGAGTGATCATGTGTGGTCGCTCGATGAATTGACAGGACTCTTGCATCATCAAAATGCTATTGCTGCGTAGGTGGCTGCTTTCTCCCTACTATCTTGAAAAACGTCCAGCGCACTGTTATTTTTTCTGATGGCGGAAGTAATTGCCCGCAATCCTGAAAAGCGCTCCCAGATACATAGCCGTGGGGTTCCAGGGAGAAGGTCATGATGTGTGCTATTGCCATCGTTTTGGGGGGCACTCCAGCGACAGTCACAGCATAAGTGACATGGGGCGGAATTGTAGGGAATAGCACGAATGCCGACTCCGCCCCGTTCGCGTCAGCCCCTAAACAAATCCGTACGTCCGCTATTGCTGTCGCATTATTAAATGGATTGGCGTGCGCAATTATCTTGTCATCGGCGATGTCGACTCGGAGCGTGTCCGATGATACGCGCGCCGTTAGTATTTTCACCTGCATCAAAACAGAATACGCTGGCTCATCCGCACGGTTATTGACGTACAACGAGGTCTCCACTGATCGAGATTCGCTCAGTGCAAACGGAACATCAGGCTTGACGATCACGACCGGATACTGATAGCACCACAGATACGTCAGGCCAGCGATCGCGGGAATCGAAAGCCCTCTGCTCCACATCCACCGCGCGCGCGGCGCAGCATCCCGAAACATCACCATCAGCGCCAAGAACCAGATGGCTCCGCCAGCGGCCAACAATATACGCCCCGCAATTATAGTCGGCACAATGAACCCGACACCGGACAGAACAAGGGCGAGGGAGGCTCCGGATAGTCCCCACCCCATGTGGGTATCGTGCCATTTATGGGGGGCCTGAGCCGCCTTAAGCTCAGCGGCAAATTGTTTCGATATGAGGGCCTTGAGCGTCCTTTGAACTTTGCCCATGCCTCGTGCCATGCCTCATTGTCCCATACACATCCGCTTTCGCATGTCAATGCCAAAGCGCTGTGGGAAAATTGAAACGGACCCACTACCGAAAACCTGATCGAGCATTCTTAAAGCGTTAAATGGGCCATCTACAGCATCCCGATACAAGGCGCTTACAAGCGGCAGCCCGACCTCGCCCCTGATTTGGTAGCTATTAGCGAATAGCGAAATTGTAAGCTTGCGGGTCAATATCGAGTCCCGCCCCGTGGAAATATTGCCGAGGTGAGTCGGTGACTTCGACCGCGTCGGCTGCCGGCGAGGACTTCTGTGCATTCACGTCCACATATTGTGCGGTAAGCTTTTGTGTTCCCGTTGACTCCGCGCTGGGGAGTGCCAACGCTTCCACAAAACTTCCAGCGGAGTCGACGTGGGCTGCATTCATTTGCCCGTTCAAATGAAGAATTAGAGTTGTATCCGGCTCGGCGAACCCCAGTACATGTAGCGATCCCCGCTCTCGCCACGCAGCCACGAACACAGGTGGTACAGAATCGGATGCGTGGTACTCGAAAGTCTGCGACCAATACCCACTGGGGCTAGCCACATCACCGCCCAGCATAAAGCCGACTTCGTTCGACCCCCTGTGGAGGTGAAAGCCGAAACTAGTCCTTCCGATCCGCGATGTGATCATGATCGACGGGCCGGGAAGATAGTCCTGATTCGTACGAACCTGCGATCCCGGCGGCGCCACTAACTGAAAGTAGACGTTCCCTTGGAGCGCGTGGGGAGGTCCGTCCTTTGTCTGAACGATGCTTGGATCGGGCGTAACCCAAATAAATGGTCCGGATATACGGGCGCTCAATGAATTAAACGCCCTCCATACAAGCTGATTCGTAACCAGCAAAGAGAACAAGGCGACCGAGCCGACGATAACAGGACCTAGATACTCCCGAATATTGAGGCCTGGCCGACGCTTTGGTTCCCGCATTGAGAGACATCTTATCTTGTCGGCATTTGCGTTGCAACCGTCACAATTCAACACCGTCACAATTCAATGCCCGCCGACCAAAGGAACACGAATTCAAGGGCGAAACGCCCTTGCGGCAGGCACTTCCTGTCGTGTCCTTCTGATGGCGACATATCGACGCATCGAGAACTTTGCTCCAAACGGCGTTGTCGAAGATCGGCCCCGCTGTTAGTCTCAGGTTTCCACCCGCTGCTGTAGCCTCCAACGGTGTACACGGTACCGTGACGTTGAGGAACCTCCAGTATTCGCTCCAGCTATCACGCTTAAAATCAATCTTGACCCAATGTTAAGAAACTGCGGTGAGCCGTAGACGCCCGAAGACAGGCAATACCCCCCATACCATTAACGGGAGATTGGCTTGCGGTCAATGGACGCGAGCGAACTATTGGCAATGACAGCTACACAGATGTGATATAAAGGCCATTGTCCCGATAGTGTGCCGATTTACGCTTTGTACTATGGAGGATCAGTATGAACATCCGACCAGATCAGCTAACCAGTGAGGAAATTGTCGCGCTCCTTCGCGAGTTGTTGAGCCGCCAACCGCCGCCTGAAGTAAACAATTCACGTTCGTTTCCGTCCGCTTCGACAGCCCAGGCGAGAGACTTCAGTGCCGGCGATCTGGCGGCGCTGCGGCCATATGTCGTCAGCATGCGGCAGGGCCGCTGGGACACGGGCGGTATCTTTAATTCCACTCCGGGTGACGTTGACGCTATCTTCGGTGAGAGCGCGAAAGCAGCCATTGAAGCGCTGGGGGGCAACAAGAAGCTAAAGATCGTACTTTATGCGCATGGCGGTTTAGTTTCCGAGAAGAGTGGTCTCGCACAGGCGCAGTTCCACATCAATTGGTGGAAACAGAGTGCCGCCGATGGAATCTATCCGATCTACTTCATCTGGAAGACCGGCCTGGGCGAGACGATTGCCCAGTTGCTCGGCCTTGCGGGCGGCGCTTCGCGCGATCTGGCTGGCACGCCGCGCGCATGGATCTCGGATCCGGTGGTTGCAGCCATCGCACGCCGTCTCGGCGGGGAGTCAGTCTGGTCGGGCATGAAGCGGGATGCCGAGCAAGCCGTGGTCCCAGATGGAGCTGCCACTTATGTCGCTCAGAGACTGAAGCAGTTCTGCGACGCCTATAAAGGGCAGGTGGAACTGCATGCCGTGGGTCACAGCGCAGGGGCGGTTTTCCACTCGCATTTCATACCTCTTTCAACAGTAATTGGCAACCCCTACTTCACTACCACGAGCTTCATGGCTCCGGCCGTGAATGTGGAGACGTTCCTCAATCTGTTGACCATGGACAACGGGCACGGCCAGCGAGCGCTGAAACCCGAGGTGGGACACCTGGCGCTCTTCACGATGAAGAAAGATTTTGAGAAACAGGATAACTGCATAAACATCTACCACCAGTCCCTGCTCTATTTGATCTTGCATGCGCTGGAAGCGGCTGACCCGACGCCTATTTTGGGCCTCGAGGAATCGCTGCGCGGAGACAGTCAGCTGGCCCAGCTCATGGGGCTTGGCGGTGCGCCCTCCCCCCGCGCCGAGGTGATCTGGTCCACTACCGCCACAGCGACCGGTTGTTCCGCCACGCAGGCTATCCATCACGGCGATTTCTCGAGCGACGCGCCAACGCTCAATAGTGTTCTGCGCCGCATCCTCAGCCGGTGCGACGGTGAGCCCATCCATCCCTTCCCGGGCTCGCGCGGACTCGGCACTATGTGGGACATCTGGGCGCCGCCCGACGATTTACCTGGCTTCAGTACATCCACCAGCGCTGGAGCCGGTCCCCAGCCATCAACTCCGGCGCCGGCACAACAAATCGCTTCTACACAAAGGCCAACCAGCGGATCGGGCAAGCGCAAGGCCCTGTGCGTCGGCATCGATGCTTATGCCAGTCCCAACCGTCTGACCGGCTGCGTTCACGATGCCAATACGTGGGCCGCCCTGCTGGCGTCAAACCGCTTCGATACACAATTGCTGCTCGACCAGCAGGCCGGTTACGACGCCATCACGGCAGCCCTGCGAACATTGGTGCAATCGAGCGTCGCGGATGACGTTCTCGTTTTTTCCTATTCCGGACATGGCACGACGGTTCCGGATATGACTGGGCGCACCGTGGACGGCATCGAGGAAGCGATGGTGCCTGCCGATTTTAGCGCCGACAATCCGAAGCTGCTGATGGATTTTGACCTCAAAGCGATTCTGGATACGCTGCCCGGCGGCGTAAACCTCACCTGCTTTATCGATTGCTGCCATTCCGGCACGATCCTGCGCATGTTCGTGGGAATGGCTCCGCAGGGGAATGCCGGGGCCGACGAGCGGGCGCGCTTTATTACACTGACTCCCGAGGAAATTGCCGCTGTGCAGCAGTACCAGTCCCAGTCCCGCTTCGGAGCGACGTCCCGCGGCATTGTGGCGGGAGGCCAGGAGCTAATGCGAGAGGTGGCGTTTGCCGCGTGCCTTCCCCAGGAGGTCGCCTGGGAGGTCAACGGGCAAGGCGAATTCACCAGGCTAGCGACGGGGCTTTTGGCGAATGGCATGACGATGACAAACGAACAGTTTCAAACCGCGGTCACGCAGGCTTTCGGGACTACCCCTCGGCAGCATCCGAACCTGGATTGCGCGCCGGCGGTGAAAACTCGCGGACTTCTGCAGCCTCTCTAAAACGCCGATGTCGTCATCATCATCGAACCCTCTGGCTTCCACGCCCGCGGCAACTGCGGCGCAAGCCGAGTCGCGCGAAGGCGTTCAGCGGACCGCGGGGCCCGCTCAGGGGCCGGCGCTTGCGCAGCCTGCTGGCAGCTATGCACTGGGCGAGGGCCTGACTCGCGCCGAGCGTATGTCGCCATATGAACGCCAAAGCGCCGATCCAGTTTATCGGCCCCTCCGCGTATTCACTCGCGACCCGGCGACTAGCACCTTGGCCGGAGCGATATCGCTGGTGAATATCCCCTGGGAGCCGCTTCAACCCGGTCCGGAAGGCGCGTTGTTCCGCGTGGAAGGCCCCGGTCTACCGCTCGATCTGAACCGCCCGGACTTGTTGCTGTCGAGCGGACTGGCGCCGACAATGTCGGACGAGCAGTTCCGCAAGCAGATGGTATACACCGTCTGCACGTCAGTCTATGGGTCGTTCCGCGCGGCGCTCGGCCGTTACGTCGCATGGGGGTTCGACAGTCCGGGAAACGGTACGTTGAAACTTACCGTGCGCCCCGATGCCTTCAAGGGCGAAAATGCATATTACGAAAAGCGCACCGGCACGCTTTCGTTCGGGTATTACGAAGGCGACAAAGCAAAGACGCGCGGCAATAATTTACCCGGCGGCACTTTCTACACGTCACTTTCGCACGACGTGGTGGCGCACGAGGTGACGCATTCCCTTGTCGACGGGCTGCGCTCGAACTTCACCATTCCAACTGGGCCCGACGTGGCCGCCTTTCACGAAGCGTTGGCGGATCTGGTCGCTTTCTTCCAGCGGTTCAGCTATGCGGGCGTTGTGCGCGCGGCCATTCGCGAGACCGGAGCCGATCTTGCCAGATCGAGGTTGCTGACCAACATCGCCGAGCAGTTCGGCCAGACCACCTCCGGCAGCGGAGCGCTCCGAACCATCGCCGAAATTCCGCGCATTGGCGAACCATTGCGCCATTACGGCGAGGATATTGAGCCACACCGGCGCGGGTCTGTATTGACGGCGGCGGTTTTCGAGGCGTTCAACACTCTCTTCCGGCGCAAGACCGAGCCTTACATCCGTCTCGCAACAAACGGTACCGGCGTGCTGCCACCGGGACAGATGCCCGCCGATCTGCAGGAGCTGCTCGCGAAATCAGCCAGCAATCTGGCAAGCCAGTTCCTTTCTATATTGATCCGCTCCATCGATTACTGCCCACCCGTTGATATTCGCTTTGGCGACTTTCTGCGCGCCATGATCACCGCCGATCACGATCTTGTCCCCGACGATCCGCACGCGTATCGCGAGGCGCTGATCGATTCATTTCGTCGCCGTTCGATCTTCCCGTTGAGCGTCAAGAACCTCTCCGAAGATGCCTTGATCTGGCGTCCCGCGCAGAAGAGAATTGATCCAATCCTGGGCTTGAATTTCGCCAACCTGCGATTCCGCGGGGATCCGCAGAATGCGGCGGGTGCAGTCGAATTGCGGCGGCAGGCGCGCTGTCTGGGGGACGTGATTTGCCGCCCGGATCTCGCCGGGGAATTCGGGCTCATTTCCCCGGCCCAGGCCGCCCGCCGAAGCGTGCAGGCGGACTTGCCCTGCGTACAGTCCATTCGTTCCAGCCGGCGTATCGGCCCCGATGGCCAGGTGGCGTTCGATCTGGTTGCGGAAGTCACGCAGCGAACGCGAGCCGCGCACCGAGGCCGGCTTATGCCCTTCCTGGGCGGTGCCACAGTGATACTGGGGCCGCAGGGCGAGGTGCGGTACGTGATTTCGAAATCGGTGGTGAGCGAGAGGCGGATCAGCGATCAGGCGGCATTCGTGGATTCCTCGGCAGGACAGGCCTTCTGGGAGCCAACTCGAAGCGACTTGCGACCGAAGCCTGAGATGTTACGTGTGGTACACGAATAAGGGGGTTCAGCCACAAACTCGAAGCCTAGCCACCTCCGTGCACCTGTTTTTTGTCGATAACCAATCCTTACCACCACTAAATCGTGCGCGCGGCCAAGAAACCTCGTTCTGGAAAATTGCCTCGATTTAAATCATCGCTGGGTCGCAACAGTCCGGATAGATCGTTATCACGGGACTGGGATTCCAAAGAATCACGAACCGAGCCTTGCCCCTCGTAACGAATCGGCATGTCCTCGCATTGTGTTGGCGCGTTCAATCGCCTCGCTGCCGCGAAACCGAGGTGATACATTAGCTACTTATGCCGACCGAACACATCATCGCGCTACTCATCGAAGAGCGAGACAAACTCAACCGGGCAATCGAAGCTCTCCAGGGGCCCATCAAGAGGCGGGGCCGTCCTCCGAAGAACCTTCTCGGCCTCACTGCTGCTCCGGTTGCTCCGCTGCCTGCTCCAACCGCCAAGAAACGGAAGCGCGGCCTGTCTGCCGCTGCGCGCAAGGCACAGTCTCAACGCATGAAGGCGTATTGGGCGGCCAAACGGAAGAAGGAAGCAAAGAAATAGCCGGCTGCTTACGAGTGATCCGGCCTCTTGGCGCTACACTATAATGGCGGGAGAGGGGGACCGGAACCGCACCGGAGGCAAATACTTCGGACCGTTGCGAGTCTTGGGCTTCCGTTAGAGACACCGTGATCATCTTTCGCTGCGCAGCCTCGATATTCATAGCGGCACTGGCTCTTGCTTCAGACCGGCCCAATCATGAGATTGGCGAGAATAGTGCGTTAGTCGGTGCGACGATGCTGGGAGCAGCAACAGTCGACGCGTCGACTTCCTCTGAGGCACAAACTGCTGCTGGCACCACACTTGTTCATTTCGGGGAGGTAGACCAGGGCGTCTATAAAGGATCGGAACCGAAAACCAACGCAGACTACGAATTTCTTCACGCCCGGCACATCAAATATATTCTTGATTTGGAGCTTCTGCCCTCTGTGCGCCATTCGGAGCAGAAGAAGGCCAAACGGTACGGCATGCTCCTCATACACGGTAGACTAAATGCTTCTCCAATTCCACCATCGCATAAGCACATCGAGCGGATAATGGCTATACTCCGCAACAAACGTTACCATCCGATTTATTTCCATTGTGCGTATGGCCGCGATCGGACCAGCCTGGTTGCCGCGCTATACAAGATGTACTTTCTTGGCATGTCGCAGCAAGATGCCTTGCGGTACATGGATGAGTCCGGCTATAAGGACAGCTGGGTCCGTGGCGGGTTAAAGAGATATATTGAAGAACACCCTAGAGTTAGGTCCAAGTGATTTGATTCGGCTCGGGCCGTCTTCGCGATGCAGATAAACAAGTTTGATCATAGTCTCGCGGAGCGTTCAGTTCGAATGCTGTTCGAGATCATGGTGCCAGCAGACCTCTTAACCAGCAAGATCGCGATCAGTTTGAAGGATGCCAAGGCGAAAGGGTACTCGGCCTATAAAGCTTGCCACCCGCCTGAGTGACGGCATCACCTGTGGCTTGCCGGTGCGAAGCCACTTGTGTCCGAGGCTCGCTGAGGCGCGATAGCCAGGGCGTTATCGTCGCTCAGGACCTGCTCGACAGGGTGGTGCGTAACGGGCGCACCGAAAGTCATGACACCGCAAGCGGCTTCGACTCATCCCGGCACACATTGCAAACCAGTAGCAATGCACCCCAAGACCAGTGCTCGAAGGTTTTTCTGGGAGATGGACTTCGGCGCCGGCTCCGCGCCAGGGTTGTTTCGGCATCCGGAGCCATCAGGTATTGGTCAATTGGCAGCCATGCGGGGGTAGGCAGCGTCCTGGGCGTGCGCTCTGCTTTCCCAGGCCACGAAAATCATCAGCGCTACGAGTGTTAGCCTTTTCCGAATCATGTCAACTTCCTCCACTCGATAGTCGTTTGGGAGAGCCGGGAATGGACATCGTCTTGAAAATTGATTTTGCACGGCCGGTCCGCGCGCTACAGATCCCGCAGGAGTTCACCCAGAATGGTTTCGACGAACGGGTACGGTTTGGCAGTCAGGGGTTCGGCTTCGATCGAGAAGAGTCCTTTGTATCCAACTTCTTTCGAAATCTGAATTGCCCTGGCCGAGTTGAACAGCTCCGGCATGTACTTGAAATGGCTGCTCCCAGCCATCGCGTACATGACGCGCAATCCAGCCTCCCGCGAATCGTTATCCGGGAATGAACTAATATCGGGATTGGCCCAAATCCCGGTAGCCTTCATCGCTTCGACCTCCACGTCCCAGGTATGCGGACGGGGACGCGCGGGGACCGCACCCGCGCCAGCACTTGTCCCGGGTGGGTCGTCGCGGTTCTCCATGGTCACCGCGACGTTCGTCGTCTTGGCGTATGCGTTGATCTTCTTCAAGCTATCGATCGCCGTTAGGCGCACCTTGGGCGCGAGCGTGCCCTGGTTTATCATCACCCGCGGACAGCCAAGGGTCACCGCAAGGTCGATCCATCGTTTCGTCAAGTCAATTGTTTCCACCCGGACGATCGGATCCGCGGACGAAACGTTGAGCGGTCCGAACTCCAAGACCACCTGAGTCATCCGCGACTGGGCTTTCTTCAGCCGGTTTCGGAATTCTTCCAGGTAATCGGTCTCGGTTGAGCGAAAGTGATAATGCTGAATTTCCAGATTGTGGATCCCATAGCGCTGGGCCATGATGTCGGGAAAATCGAGGATATCGAGGGTTCTACGTGGATCATCCGGATGCGCGTCGCTCTTGACGATTAGATCGAAACTGTAACTCATGATCGCGACGCGATCCATTTTGGCGTGATCCGCGCTCTGGCTCCACGCTCCCGCCGCGCTTGCGGCCAAGCCCGAACTGATAAGAAACTCTCGACGTCTGATCATCTGGCGCCTTTCATAGGGCAATTGCTTTATGGGTATTGAACTTCATCTGTTCTTCTGAACCTGTTCATTCGGACTCCTCGCCCCGCCCGCGAGCCACGACTCCAGCTTCGCCATCGTCAGCTTATGCCGCGTCGCCGGGGACTTCACCGTCACGGTCAGCCGCGTCGCCGGGTCGGGCAGAGTTATCCATCGTTTGACTCTGCCATGCCGACCGTCGCGACTTCGTGCTGCGTTCGTGTTATTGCTTGTCGAAGACTATCGTCGAGTGAGTCTTCTTGCCGTCAGAACTGGTACCGGTTCGCGAAATTGTATAAGTCTTTCCATCCTGGGAAACAGTGCGTTTGTCTGTATAGACCACCTTGCCATCCTTCTTCCCCGTGGCGTCGATCGTATGATCGTTGACTCGCTTGAGTGAGAGCTCATCTATCGCCGCAGAGCCGGTCACTTTGCTCGGCTTGCCGTCGAGCGTCGCTTCGTAGTCG
>PMOK01000188.1 GCA_003162425.1 Bryobacterales bacterium
GTGTCCTTTTATGACACAGTAGTACTAGGAGTCTATCAAGCCGTCCGTCTGATCTCAATCGAAAAGGCTCGAATCCTGGCTATATCGCGAGTTTAACTCTTCTCAATCGCAGCGCATTCGTGATCACTGACACGGAACTGAAACTCATTGCGGCGGCTGCGATCATCGGGCTTAGCAGCAGGCCGAAGAATGGATATAAAATTCCGGCCGCCACCGGCACACCGATGATGTTGTAGAAGAACGCGAAGAACAGGTTCTGCCGGATATTGCGCATGGTTGCGCGGCTCAACGTGCGGGCGCGGACAATCCCTCCGAGATCGCCCTTCACCAGTGTGATCGCAGCGGTCTCCATTGCGATGTCCGTTCCCGTGCCCATCGCAATCCCGGCCTGCGCGCGAGCCAGTGCGGGCGCGTCATTGATGCCGTCCCCCGCCATCGCCACCAAACGGCCCTGGGCTTGAAGTTCAGCAACTACATCCGCCTTCCCATCGGGCAGAACTTCCGCGCGTACCTCATCGATCCCCAGTTTTCGAGCCACCACTCCAGCGGTGACCGCGTTATCCCCAGTAAGCATGACAATTCGAATCCTATCGCGATGCAGGCTCTCAATCGCTTCCCGCGCCGACGGCTTGATGGTATCGGCGATGCCGAGGAGGCCTGCCGGTTGGCCGTCGACAAAAACGAACACCACCGTCTGACCATCCCTCTGCAGTTCGGCGGCGCGCTCCAGCCATTCAGGCGACGGAGCCTTGCCCACCTCTATCCGATGGCCATCCACCACTCCGCGAACTCCCTGTCCCGGAATATTTCGAAAATCACTCGCTTCGGACAATCGCAAGCCTCGCTCCATCGCTCCCGCCACGATCGCGGCTGCCAGCGGATGCTCGCTTCCCCGCTCTACGCTTGCGGCCAGCCGCAGCATTTCCGGATCGCCCGCGGCAACCAGTCTCGGCTTCCCTTCCGTCAGCGTTCCCGTTTTGTCGATGACCAGCGTGTCAATCTTCTCAAGTATCTCGAGCGCTTCCGCATTACGAATCAGAACACCCGCCATAGCGGCGCGTCCGGTGGCAACCATGATCGACATCGGAGTTGCCAGGCCGAGAGCACAAGGGCACGCGATGATCAGCACCGCGATAGCATTCACCAGAGCGTAAGCCATACGAGGCTCAGGTCCCCACCAAGCCCACGCGATAAAAGTCAGAACCGCCGCAACCACCACAGCCGGCACGAACCAGGAAGCCACGGCGTCCGCCAGCCGTTGAATCGGCGCTCGGGAGCGTTGCGCCTCGCTCACCATTTTCACGATGCGAGCCAGCAGAGTTTCCGCGCCCACTCGATCAGCGGTCATCACAAACGCGCCCGTTCCGTTTACGGTACCACCGGTCACCCGGCTGCCAACCGTTTTTTCAGCCGGGATCGGCTCGCCGCTGATCATGGACTCGTCTACCGAACTTGTACCGGTTTGAATCACGCCATCCACGGGAATCCTTTCGCCAGGACGCACGCGCAGACGATCGCCCACGTGCACATGCTCGATCGGTACGTCTGCTTCAGTGCCATCCATCTGGATTCGGCGCGCTGTTTTCGGAGCCAGGCCCAGCAGGGATTTGATGGCGCTGCTGGTCTGGCCACGCGCCCGCAGTTCCAACACCTGTCCCAGAAGCACCAAGGCGATGATCACCGCGGCCGGCTCGAAATAGACGGCCACCATGCCATGCTCGCGGAAGGAGGGCGGGAAAATCCCCGGAGCGAGTGCGGCCACCACGCTGTACAGATACGCCGTTCCCGAGCCTAGCGCGATCAGTGTGAACATATTCAGGCTGCGGGTTCGGATGGATACCCAACCGCGCTCCAAGATCGGCCATCCGCCCCACAAGACAACTGGTGTCGCCACCGCCAACTCCAACCAGCGCGAGTGGACGCCCAGATACATCGTCGCCATCAGCACCGCGGCCAACGGAAAGCTGAACCAGAATCTCCGGAGCATCGCGACGTACTCCGGATTGACTTCATCAAGCGTCGCGGCAGTGAAGGTGGCGGGCTCTAGCGCCATCCCGCATTTCGGACAGGAGCCCGGCCCCAACTGGCGGACTTCAGGATGCATCGGACACGTATATTCCACGGCATGCATCGCTTCAGGCTGCGCACCCGGATGGAGATACTTTTCCGGATCGCCATCGAACTTCGCCTGGCAACCGGTGGAGCAAAAGTAATAGCTTTGTCCCTGATAGGTCGATTTGCCGGCCGCGTGCTCGGGATCCACACGCATGCCGCATACGGGATCCAACGCCCCTGCGCGATTTTGAACAATTGGAAACATAGCGAGCTAATACCAGAGTACCTGGGTGCTTGTGGGGCAGGATGGCATCCTGCGGCGGGTTGCCAACCCGCCCGAGTTTGCGCGGTTAACAACCGCGCGCAGGTTGCCAACCTGCCCCACAGCTATTCTGTCGGACAATAGAAAAAGGAGTGGCCGCCAACAACCTCAACACCGGACTCGACCCCGACTCTCTCTGGTACAAGGACGCAATCATCTATGAAGTCCACGTGCGCGCCTTCTATGACAGCGAAGACGACGGCATGGGCGATTTTCGCGGCCTCACCAAGAAGCTCGATTACCTGCAGGACCTCGGCGTCAACACCATCTGGCTGTTGCCCTTCTTCCCTTCTCCCTGGCGCGACGACGGCTACGATATTTCAGGCTACACCGATGTTCACCCCTCCTACGGCACCCTCCGCGACTTTCAGACGTTCCTGAAACAAGCTCATCGCCGCGGAATCCGTGTGATCACTGAAGTGGTGCTGAATCACACTTCCGATCAGCATCCCTGGTTCCAGCGCGCTCGAAACGCCCCACCCGGCAGCCGTTGGCGCGATTTCTACGTCTGGAGCGACTCGCCCGACAAGTACCAGGACGCGCGCATCATCTTCAAAGATTTCGAGACATCCAACTGGACTTGGGACCCCATCGCCAAAGCATACTTCTGGCATCGCTTCTATTCGCATCAGCCCGATCTCAACTTCGACAGTCCGTATGTGCGCGAGGCGGTTCTCGAAGTAATCGACTTCTGGTTCGACCTCGGCGTCGACGGCTTCCGCCTGGATGCCGTGCCGTATCTTTTCGAGCGGCAAGGCACCAACTGCGAGAACCTGCCGGAAACCCACGACTACCTCAAGCAGCTGCGCGCGCACATCGACTCGAAATACACCGATCGCCTGTTGTTGGCCGAAGCCAACCAATGGCCCGAGGATGCAATTGCCTATTTCGGATCGGGCGACGAATGCCACATGGCCTTCCATTTTCCTCTCATGCCGCGCATGTTCATGTCGCTTCGCATGGAGGACCGCTTTCCAGTCCTCGAAATTTTGCAGGAGACGCCCCCCATCCCTCCCACCTGCCAATGGGCCCTTTTTCTGAGGAACCACGACGAACTCACGCTAGAAATGGTTACTGACGAAGAGCGCGACTACATGTATCGCGTGTATGCGCAGGAACGGCGCATGCGCATCAACCTGGGAATTCGCAGGCGTTTGGCTCCGCTGCTCGAAAACGATCGTCGCAAGATCGAACTGATGAACGCACTGCTGTTCTCGCTGCCCGGCACGCCTGTGATTTATTACGGCGACGAAATAGGCATGGGGGACAACATTTATCTCGGCGACCGAAACGGCGTCCGCACGCCCATGCAATGGAGCTCGGATCGCAACGCCGGTTTTTCGCGCGCCAATCCGCAGAAGCTGTATCTGCCCATCACTATCGATCCTCAATACCACTACGAGTCGGTCAACGTGGAAGCCCAGCGGGACAATCCACACTCGCTGCTGTGGTGGATGAAGCATTTGATCGAACAGCGCAAGCAATTCAAGGCATTCGGCCGGGGAACGCTGGAATTTCTGCGCCCTTCCAATCGCAAGGTGCTGGCCTTCTATCGGCGCTATCAGAACGAAACCATACTGGTGGTGGCCAACCTTTCGCGCTTTCCTCAGCACGTCGAGTTGGACCTCGCGCCGTCCACAGGAATGACGCCGGTCGAGATTTTCGGACGAACCGAATTCCCTCCCATCGGCGATCAGCCCTACCTGCTCACGCTCGGTGCTCTCAGTTTTTATTGGCTCTCGCTCGAATCCAGACAGGTCCGCCAGGAATCGGTCCCCAGCGAAGCGAGCCAACCCAGCCTTCCGCTAGTGACTGTGGATTCGCTCGACGAAGCGTTTCAAGGCAGAAGCTTGGCCGTCCTGCTGCGCATGCTGCCGGATTTCCTGAAGACGCGCCGCTGGTTCTTGGGAAAAAACCGGACCATCCGCTCCATCGACGTCCTGGATACGCTGACCATCACCGACACCGCATCGCAAATCTTGTTGGCCCAGATTGAGTACACACAAGGCGACCCGGAAATTTACGTTCTGCCCGGCTCGGTGGCTTCGGGAGAAGCAGCGGATCAGGTGAATGCGAAATTGTCCGACGTGTCGGTGATGCGTTTGCGCAATCCCAGCGGTCACGAAGGCATTTTGTACAGCGCCGTCTGGAATCCCGCATTCGGAGATGCACTGCTAGGAGCCATCGCCAGACGACGCCGCTTCCGCGGACGCTTCGGAGAATTGGCCGGATCTCACACTCGCGAGTTTCGCAAGGTTTGGGGCGAGCGCCATCCGGATCTCGCGCCCACCGTCCTCAACGCCGAACAATCCAACACGTCCATTGTTTTTGGCGACCGTTTCATTCTGAAGATGTATCGACGCATCGAGCCCGGCATTCACCCCGAGATCGAGATCGGCGCCTTCCTCACCGAACGAAACTTCCCTCACGCCGCGCCGCTTACCGGGACCATCGAGTATCGCGGCCAGTTCGGCGATTCTATGAGCCTCGCCGTGCTGCACGGCTTCGTGCTGAACCAGGGCAACGCCTGGCGCTACACGGTGGATGCATTGAGCCAGTTTTTCGAGGCCGCGCTCGCGCATCATGAGCCGGAACACGCCAGTCCCGAGCAGAACCGCCATCCCTTGGACTTGCTCCGTGCCGATTTTCCCCAGCGCGTTCACGAATTGATCGGCACCTACGCGGATTCGGCGCGCTTGCTCGGCGGGCGCACCGGCGACCTGCATAAAGCTCTCAGCTCCGACAAAATCGATCCGCGGTTTGCGCCCGAGATGTTCACCGATCACGCTCGCCAGGCTTTCTATCACGGCATGCTGAGCCTCACGACGCAGACTGTTCAGCTTTTGCGGCAGCAACTGGCAAGTTTGCCTGACGCGGCTCAGGAAGACGCGCGAAAGCTGATCGAGAAAGAGGATCAAATCCGGCGCTTCTTCCGGCCCGTTCCCGAGCGGAGAGTTCCAGCCACGCGAATCCGCCTGCACGACGACTTGCGTCTGGAACAAATCCTCTATACCGGCAAGGATTTTGTCTTCGTCGGCTTTGGCGGCCGCGCCGACCGCCCTTTGAGCGAGCGCAGAATCAAGCGGCCTCCGTTGCGGGACGTCGCCGGCCTGCTGTTGTCGTTCGAATATGCAGCTCACGCTGTTCTGTTCGATCAAGTATCCGGCGTCACGCGCCGCCCGGAAATCATGCCGGCGCTCGAATTTTGGGCCGCCTACTGGCGCGATTGGGTGAGCGCGATGTTCTTGAAGAGCTATTTCGAGAGCGTAGACACAAGCGCGCTGCACCTGCAGAATGACGCCGATGTCCGTCTACTTTTGGATGTTTTCCTGATGGAGCGTGCTTTGGAAGAGGTGGGCCGCGAACTCATCGAACGCCCAGCCTGGGTAGGAATCCCGCTCCGCCTGATCCTGCGCCTGCTGGATGGGGTTACCGAACCGCGACCGTGAGGGAGTCGGTGCCTTTCTGCGTCAGAACTTATTCAACTCCGCAATCAGCGCAGCCAACCCCTTCTTGCGATAAATCTGAATCAGCCGTTGTTCCTCACCTGACGGCGCCATCACGCGCTGCAACTGCGGCACGCCAAGATCCGCGCGGCTCGGGATCCACATGCTTCCGTCGGCGAACTCAACGCTCGACACAAAACCAGTCATCGCCTCAATCGCCAAAGGCGTTCCCCCGCGCGTGGGGAACTTCAGCGTGGCGTTCTCAAGGATCTGGCTCTTCTGCCCCGGCGCCAAATTCAATTCCGCCGGCACCGATCCCGCCAGGAACTGACGCCCGCCGTGATCCTCCAGAATCCAGCCGATTTCCAGATACCGTATCGGACGATCCGACCGGTTCTTCACTTCCAGGCGCGGCGCCCGCGCTTCATTGCCGGCGATCCGAGCCATGCCGCCCATCGGATCCACGGGCGAATCAGGTAGCCGCAAGAATGCAAACTGCACCTGCTTTTCGGGCTCGAAATTGGTGGCGCGCCCGCCGCGCACCATTTGCACGTCCAGGGTGGGAAAATGGGCCGAATGGTCCATGCTCTCCAGGATCTCGCGCCGCAACCGCTCCGGACCTCCCTCGGCCACCAGCGATTTGAAATACTTCCGGTCGCGCCGCGCCTCGAATTCGCTCAACGTAAGGGTGCGGCGTGAACCCAATTTGTCCGAACCGTAAAAGCTGAGGTCGTCGAATAAGACGCCATCCAAACCAATCTGGACTGGCGCGGCACTCGATGCCTGCAGCGGCCGCAGCAGCCGCAGATCGATGTGCAAAGGAAAGGTCTCGAATGGACCGACATCCAGGCTGGTTACCGTCACCGAACCCTTGCCACCGGGCGTCACTTCCTGCGCCGTCACCAGAAGCGTGATGCCGCGAATCCTGCGTTGCGAAGAATTGCGCAGCGTCAGTGCGGCGTGTAAATCCAGAAGCATCGCGCCGCCGCGCGCCGTCTCACTGGATTCGCCGTAATCGGAAGCGATCACCGCAACCGGAGAATCCTTAGGAAGGTCGATTTTCGGGAGCACGCCCGCAAAGGCCGCGCTCGACCATAAGATCAATCCAAGAACACTACTGCTCCGCATCATACACCTTGTTGGTCGTAACCTGACCAGTGTCCGCATCGACGTAACGTACGCCCATCGAACCGCGCATACTTACCGAAACCGTTACGGCATCCGAGTGTGGATGCATCAGCGACAAAGTGCGGCCGTTTTGGCTCAGGTCCAGCGACAAAGAAGAAGCTTCCAACATCACATCTTCTGTCCCCGCCACCGGATGTTGCACTAGTTTACCGATGCGCTCCGTCCGCACACGCTTCAAAGCCGAAAGAAGATGATCCATCTGCGGCCGCGGAAGGTTGATCCAAAACGCAGCCCCGAACACCACTGTCGCGCAGGCCACCACCATCGCCGCGTTCCATCCCAAATGGCGGGGCCGGCCCACCAGCGAGGGTTTATCAAAGCGAGCGATCGCTTCGCCCGCCGCCAGCCCGACGCGGACATTGGCCGTCATCTCTTCGGCCAGTTGGTTCCAGTTCAGATTCTCCGGCAGCTCCGCAGTTACTTCCCGGACTTGCTCTCTCGTAGTCCGCAAAGCCTGCACTTCGCCAGCACAACTCGCGCATCCAGACACATGCCGGCCCGTGCGCCACCGGTCCCACAGTCCGAGATCTCCACCCGCCAGCAGCGCTAGTTGGACTTGATTGGGGTGTTTCATTTCTTAGACCTTCTTCCCAAGTGGCCTGCGGCCCCGATCCATGTAGCGCTTGAACTTGATGCGCGCGTTCGCGATGTGCGACCGCACTGTGGCTTTCGAACAATTCATCTGTTCGGCCACTTCATCGGCCGGGAGTCCTTCCACGTCGCGCAGCAGCAATGCCGTTCGTTCGCGCTCAGTCAGGCAGGTGAGTCCTTGCTCCAGGTAGGCCCGATGTTCAGTGCGCAGCACGGCCTGCTCGGGACTCTCCGAAGGCTCACTCAGCGGGTCCACCAGGCTGTCGATCTCACAGAAGTTTACCTTCCCGTTGCGCCGTAGAAAATCGATAGCCGTATTGCTGGCGATTCGCGACAACCAGTGCGCCGCTTTGTCGATGTCCTTCAGCTGGTCCTGCCGCTGCAGCGCCTTGATAAAGGCTTCCTGGGTAAGATCCTGGGCGTCGGCGACGTTTCCGACAATCCTGTAAATCAGCAGGAAAATCCGCCGTAAGTTATCAGAAACAAAGCGGTTTTGTAACTCTTGCGCGGACTGCAAACTGGCCTCGAGTTGGGATTGAGTACCCCGTTCGCTCATTGCTTGCTCAAAACTGTAAACTGCGGACGCCATGCCTATAACAGGCTGACGTTAAAACCCGAAAAGCGTGCAAGCCTTTCATCGGCTTCCCTCCCCCAATTGTATACGGCTTCCCGCCGAATCCGTGTTCATCCGTGTCCATCCGTGGCCAAATCTTCGAACGTATCCCAGGGGAGATCGACCAGCGACCGGACAACCACGTCGGCCCCCGTCAGCAATCCCTTACGGCTCACCCCGATACACCGCATCCCCGCGCGCCGCGCCGCTTCCACGCCCGGCACAGCGTCCTCCACCACGATACAGCGCGATGCCGGCATCCCCAGCCGCGCCGCCCCGGTCTGAAATACCTGCGGATCAGGCTTCCCAGCCGTCACATCCTCAGCCGAGACCAACGCCTCAAAGAAACCGGCCATTCCGATCACTTCCAGCACCACCTCGATATTCTTCCGCGGCGCTGAAGAGGCAATCGCTTGTAGCCAGCCTTGCTCGCGAAGCCGCTGGACCCATTCCCTTGCCCCCGGCAACGGTTCCATGCGGCCCTCCCGAACCAGTTTCCGATACAGTTCCTCCTTGTCATCTCCTACCCGCTGCATACGTTCAGCCGATGCACCAGCCTCAAGCCATTGCGGAAGGATGGAATCGTTGCGCTGTCCAAATGTCTTGATGAACTGATCGTGCGTAATGGTGAAGCCTTCGGACGCCATGGTGTCCCGCCACGAGAGCCAATGGTATTCCTCGGAATCCACAAGCGTGCCATCCATGTCCCAAAGTACGGCGCCGGTCATTCCGTCATTTTATCGTGATGTAGAAACTGACCATGGGCTGGAACAACAACGTGATGTCCGTACGGCCGTTCCCCGCCAGTGACTTCGGCAATAGGATGTCGATCTGGTCGAGGCCTGGAAATTGGGTCTGTGGTCCCGCAAAGGTCGGGACAAGGGTAAGATCCTTGTATTCAATTTGCGCACCTACGCCGTTGGGCAGGACATCGAAGCCGGTGCCGAACAGAATCAGATAAACGTCCCCGCTCGACAGATCAATGGGAACCTCCTGGACACTCCCGCCTTGCTCGGTGAAGATCGGCTCGACGGTTTGCACATTATCCGCGCCCACCCGCACCACGTAACCCGCCGGAATTCCACTCGGATCCACCAGGAATATTTTGGGGGCTAATGGAACGATCTGAATTTCAGCACTTGAAGATTGCCCATCCGTGGTTGTTATCGTGACGATAGCTGAACCCAGCTCCAGACCCTGCGGCAATACGAAGTTCACTTGTCCCGGCGAGGCGTAGTAGATTTCTGCTTGGCTCACAGTGCCTGATTGATCCTGCACGCTTACCGAAGCGCCGCCCAACGTGGTAGGCAGCGAGGGCAACGTCGCGGAAGCCGTACTCAATGCCAGGTGCTTGCCGAACGCGGACGCGATGGAGTGGGGCGCCATCGGCCCAAATGAGAAATCGGCGGCCGAAACTAGAGTCAAGAGTGAGGAGGGATGAGAGAGATTAAAAAAGACAGCGGCTCCTTGGCTCGGAAAAGAAAGACCGCTTGCCACGTCCAACTTGCCATCGCCATTGAAGTCGGCTGCGATCACCGGGCCCCCGAGATCAGGCAGATCCGACGTTTGCAACTGAAATGTTCCGTTCCCGTTGCCGATCAGGACACTTCCGCCACTCAAGAATAGGTCCGGGATTCCGTCGCCATTGATATCGCCCACCGCCGCAAACGCGGAACCGAACGGCTGCAATTCTGGAGCAAGAAACGTACCGTCTCCATTTCCGTACAGAAACGCAATTCCTTGCGTATAAAACTCCGCCACCAGGTCCAGCTTGCCGTCTCCATTGAGATCGCCCACGGCTAAGCTCACCGGAACTGTGTAGGCCGGGGCAGCGATATTTGTGCCCGCGGACAATGTTCCGTCAGCCTGACCGAGCAACAGGTTGATGCCGGTTCCATTCCCGACGGCAATATCGTCAAACCCGTCTTGACTGAAATCCCCGGCCACCAGCGCAACCGCTCCCATACCGGCCTGGTAGGTCGCTGGCGACGCGAAACTCCCGTCGCCTTGACCCAGGAAAACCACTACCTGATCCGTAAGGAAATTGTAGGTGGTGTTGATTGCCGCCAAATCCGCGTGGCCGTCTTTATTGAAATCGCCAGTGACCAGCGACCAAATGGAGCCAGGCGCATTAGTCGATAGCGGCGCGAGGAAAGTGCCGTCCCCTTTGCCCAAGAAGATCATGATGCTGCCGGGGCCCGTGGGGCGAGCAACAGCCACGGCCAAGTCCGGAATGCCGTCTTGATTAAAATCCGCCGTGACCACGGAGGTCGGATAGGCTTCGGGATGATCCGTAACCGTGAAATCGTAGGCGAAAGTGGGCGTAATCGCATCGCTCGCGCTCGACAAAAACACTGAGAGGAATTGAAAGCCGCTCACCACTGCGAGATCTGCAATACCGTCCTTGTTGAAGTCCCCAGACGTTAGGGCGATCCACGGATTCTGGGCTCCATATGGGAGATTGAAGGGGAGAGATCGCAAGGTTGCCTGAATCGGCGGTGATGCCAGCGGCGCGGCTGTAAGACCGCCGGCTCCGTCTCCAAAGAAAACGGTAAGCTCATCTTCCGTATTCGGCAGTCCCGGGCCAGTTGGATACTCGCGGCTGAGCACCAGCGGGCTGCCGACGCCAATCACCACGTCCATTTTTCCGTCCCTGTCGAAATCTGCCAGAATGACGGGATTGTTGTTCGTGTTCAAGAAGTCCTTGCGCGTGGGAAACCCGCCTTGTCCATCTCCGAGAAGAATAGTGATGCCGTTAGTGACGATATCGGGAACCCCGTCACCGTTCATGTCTCCGACCGCCAGGGGTCCTGGAATATTGAAACCTCCCAGCGCGTTGTAAACCCCAGCGACTGGAAAAACAGCCGGAGGCGAGAATGCCCCGCCCCCAGTGCCCAGCATTACCGCAACCTCACTCGCGGGAGCGTACAGGCTTGCTGCGGTGACTCCTGCCGCGGGACCTGTCAAGAAAACAAGATCCTGCTTGCCGTCTCCGTTGAGATCTGCGATTGCAATGGCTGCCGGTCCAACTAAGTTGGGAGTTGGGAGGGTGGACGTCACAAATGTCCCGTCGCCTTTCCCCAGCGCGATGACAATGCCTCCGGGAACCCCGGGAGCGCCCACGGCGATATCCGGCTTGCCGTCCCCGTTGATATCGCCCACCGCCATTGAGCCATTGATAACGCCGCTAAGCGCGAGGCGGCCCGCCGCGTGGAACCCACCCAAACCGTCCCCCAGGAAAACGTTAACTCCACCTCCATTTCCCTCAGCGCCCATGAATAGTTGCTCATACTCGGCGATCAAGTCCAATTTGCCATCTCCATTAACATCCGTCAGGATCAGTGCGACGTAGTCGCTATAAAATCCTGGCGCGGGCCCGTTCGCCAAGGCCCCGATTTCATTTTGCGAGACGAGTTGGAGATGTTGATCGAATACGGCGACATCCAGGCTGCTGGGGCCCTGATCCGAAGGCGATACGAACAGGTAGTTCCCCGATTGGAGAACTGCAAAGACTGTCGACTGCGCCACTCCACTCTGAGAGGACGCCGGAGGAGCAGCTTTCCCCGACGCGTGAGATGTCGGGCGAGGCAGACAGTTCGAAAACTGCTGCTCGAAATGAGGGATGCTTCTTAGGATGGCGTAAGGCGAAGTATTCGCCATCTCGAAAGCAGTGTATGACCCATCGCTCTGCCGCAGAAGCGTCAGATGCGATGAATCGGTCACGTCAAGGTTAACTGTTTTCGCGTTTAGAAAATTAATCGGCGGACACGTGGTCTGGGCACCGGCATAAGAAGCTGCCAGCAACAGGAAAATAATTTTGAGATTCAAAAGGCCTCGGATTCTTGAAGGTGCGCGGGCCTTCTCTTAAATGACCACTGATGGGGCTAAAATTCTACACTCCAAAAGAAATAAACATTATCGGCGGAACCGAACCGCGACCGTGAGGGAGTCGGTGCCTTACCGAACCGCGACCGTGAG